>CAKZYI010000073.1 GCA_937884735.1 uncultured Pleurocapsa sp. | reverse complement strand
AAAATCTACGATCGCCAATCTTGACTGGACAACAGGGTGAATCCTGAGAACTATGGGGGTGTTATTTCTCGGACAAGCTGAATTAGTTGGCTTTGACTCCTCTCTAAAATCTGCGCTTTTACCTCCTTCACTTTCTGCAAAAAGCCTGGGCGGTCATACAGCGATTACCCTTCAGATAGTGACTTACCTTGAGAAATTACAATCTTTTCAGAGCCAAGTACAGCTAGCTGTTTTTCATACTTCTTGGCAGCAGACAATTCACCCAAGAGCTTACTGTAACGTTTTTCTGTAGCATCTCGTTTCTGCTGAAGTTCGGAACTGTTGGTAGCTTGGTAAACCTCTCTCCCTGAAGTCCGCATTAGCCCCAATGAAAATCTCTCCTGTTCTACTTCCCGTAGCTTGGCGTAAATATCCATCTTCTTATCTCGAACGGCGGTTTTGATTTCATTGGCGGGAATAGCTACAGAGCGATCGCTGTTCTACACTACGTCACGGGCTAAATCCTGAATGGTTTCGGTAATCTCTTTCTGCACACCTCCCAAAGAAGCCTCGATATTACGAACCGTTCTTAGAGATTGAACCAGGAGAGTATTATCATTATGCTTCCCCTGCCTCATCATGGCAGTTTGAGCAGCACCCAATTTAGGTTCTGGAATCCGCTCGATGCCCTGTTCTGCCAAAGAGTTCATACTGATAACAGCATCAATACCAGCCCGTTTGAGACTTAAGTTAATAGCTTTTTCCCAAGAATTTCTTAGTTCGGCGACTTTCTCTTTCCTATTCCAGTCAGGATCTTTGGCAGCTCCCCCTCTCTCTGGGTATTTAGAATTGGCTCGCTTGAAAAATGTTTCTTTCTCCCTGGCTACACCATCAACCAGCGATCGCTCGCTCATCATGATGTGGGCATGGGGATTTCTGCCACCATCGAGGGACTGGGGACAGTGCAGAACTAAAGTGTACGGATGGCGATCGCCAATCTCCTGCTTTACAAAATCATTGATTAATCTTTGCTGCTGGCTTTGAGATAGTTCGCGGGGTAAAGCAATCTCAAGCTCTGTATAGACTCTGGCATTGGCTCTCTCATAGATATCCGCAGCTTGCCAAAACTGTTTTGGGTCTTCCTTTGCCCAGGCTGGATAGTTCTTGTGAATCACCTCAACCAAATCATTTCTTTGCTGGTATTTTCCCTCTCGACACAGGTAACGGAAGTTTTCTCTTCCGCTTGCGCCCTTAGCTTTTGAGCCACCTTTGACTCGGAAATGGGAAATAGCCACAGGTAAAAATTCCAAAACTTAATAACTCAATTGGGGTTTTAGGGGTTTCCCCTAACGCGATTCGGTTTCCTCGAAGCTTTCCCTTGGGAAATGCTTAATCCCCGCAGGGGATGTCGAGAAACCAGGAATCGCGCAAACCCATATTGCATATGAGTTTGAACAAAAAATGCTACACGAAGCCTCAAATGTATTTATGTGCAAGTTGCTACAAGTTGAAAAGCAAACATGAAAAAAAGTTCTCATGTTGTTGTGTAGCAATGTAGATAAGCATACCTTTAGACATGTATACATGTAGTTATGCAAGGATTGTGAATGAGCGTTATAAACTATGCCAGCACCCAAAAGCTGGACAAACTAGCCGAAAGAAAACGGAAATTGGAAGCCCAGTACGCCCAAGAGAAAGCCAAACTCCGTGCGCGTTCTCGAAAAGCCAGAACTCACAAACTGGTTAAGCTAGGTGCTTTGTTTGAACTGGTTAACTTAGTAGATGTAGATCCTGCGGTACTATTAGGAATTCTGGATCAATCCCACGAATACCTTCATGATGCGGTCACTTACCAGTGCCTTAAAGATCGGGGTCATGCGGTTATGGATGAGAGAAACGCCCTCAAACGAACCAGGAAAAACGGCTCAGACTAATAGTTTGTGACTTACATCTTACTTCTGTTCTATGGCTTGAGTTGCTTTCCCATCTAGAAATAATCTACTTCTTTTGCAGAAATTGCTGTATCTAACTTGGGGTCTAGTCAACGATCGATACACCTCAAAGTTACACAAGCAGATATGGAAAATTTTAAGAAGAGAGCCAGGGAGCTAGAGCTTGAAGCCGACCGCAAAGAAAGCGAGCAGCGTCAGATGAAGCTCAAACTAGCCAATGAGCTAGGTTCGCAGGTTGTCGATTTAACTCGAATTCTTAATTCCCACTGTCTTATGCGGTATCCTATTTTTTCAATTCGCTACCCTCGCCAGGGTTATCAGACAGAGCCGATTCGCTTTCAGTCTAGTGATGGGACGGTTAGCCTGGGGGTTACTGGAATCTTTGGTATTCCCAATCAGGTGGACGGAAATATTATTCGTTGGGCTGTTTCCAATGCTAGGAGAATTCTCAGTCAAACTGGAATCATGCCAGAAGAATTAGTGACCAGTCGTTATAGGCTACTTAGGGTTATGGGAAAAGCAATTAATGGTAATAATTACCATAACCTAGAGTTGGCTCTCAAACGCCTTTCAGGAATGCACATTAGCGGAAATGTCTTTAATAAAAACGAGAAATTTGCTGGAACTTTAGTGAGCTTCAGCTACACTCATGACGATGCAGGACAGATAGATAGGGTTAAAATGGTGTTCCACAAAGATTTTAGAGATCACCTACAGCAACAAAAATCTGTTCTGGCACTTGATAATGAAATTCTTACCAGCATTAATCCTCTTGAGATCAGACTTAGAGAGCTTGTCAGAGTGGGGATGGGAGTTAGTCCTAAATGGGAGATTAGTCTCAAGAAGCTACAGCCACTCTGCGCCGATACGCGAGAAATGAGATATTTCAATCGCGCCATTAAGAGCCTAAAAATTCCCTACCGCTTATTCTTTAGGAAGTCAGCGAACGGCGGTGAAGTTGCTGTATTTACAGCCGAACAGCGTTCTAGATAATCCCTCATATTCTTTCAGTAGGTGAGAGTAAATTAGCTTGGGGTTTCTTACTACCCTTCGCTATTTCTATTTAGCCTCGCACGCACTACAGACCCAATCATCACAAAATGCAGACCTAATCCGCACCAGGTAGAGACTTAATCTCCACACGCTACAGATTTAATCATCACAAGGTACAGACCTAATCCCCACAGCTACAGACCCAACCATCACAAGATGCAGACTTAATCTGCACGCGCTACAGACCTAATCCTCACATGTAACAATGTTTGAGCGGTATATTCGTCAATATTTTCAAGTAGCTAAAGCGATATCCAAGAACCTGAAAACTAATTAAAATATCTAAAAATTATATAAGAGAAGAGCTTTGCTTCGATTGCTAAGGTTTTTGACTTCTGGGGCTATTTTCATACGGAGGCGTTTTGCGAGTATGGCGATCGCTACAACCGCCGTTGTGAATTCAATTTCGGATCTGCTCTAAAGGGAAAGAAGGGCTATTGCTTGAGAGATTGGCAGCTAAGACTTCAAGAAATAGTAAGGATACTACCTTAAATCCCTCAGATTAAGATTTGAGAGGATTTTCATATCTTTCCTAGCCTCAGTCTGGGTAGACAAAAATATCCTTCTCATGAAGCAGCTAGGCTTTCTCTAAGCGATCGGATTCTTCCCATGTTTGGTAAACAAATCATTGATAGCCTCGCGGAGTAGCTCCTGGATAGAACTATCCTGAGTAACCGCCAACATTTTGAGCTGCTTAGAAACACTCGGATCGAAGTGACCTGTTATGGCTTTGGTGTTCATCCGAGATGGTGGCTTCTTTGATTTGGCTGCTGTTTGGGATGTGGGGTTCTGTTTGACAACTGCTTCTGGAGTTGACTCAGTTACAACTGGAGCAGTGTTCTCAACTGGGTCTGTTTTCGCAGAATTAATGGAATCTAACAAATTCTTCCGTTTCGGTTTAGCCATTTTACTCTCAAATAAGGTAACTTTCTCTAGTTAGCATGTATACATGTGGACATAGCTACACCTATACATGGCTACATATCATCTTGTATAGGTTGGCAAACTCTTGTGCTGCCTTGCCTTTTGGCTCAAACTCCTGCGCCGATTGTCCTAGTCCAATGGCATCACTAAAAGCATTCCGAACGCCTAAACGCTGGGGGAAAACCTCAAGCCCCAGACTCTTTAAGGCTTGTTCTGCCTCATCCGCCCTTGTTCCTCTGGACTGGGCAGCATTAATTACAACGCGAGTGGGAGCATTAACCAACTTGGTTTAATCTGCTGTCATTCTGATAGCTTGAAGGTCGAAAACTGATGGACGGCAGGGAATCAGAACTAGGTCGGCACACTTGGCAGCAGCCAACGCCGTACTTTCAGACCTTGCTGGAGTATCGATAATGACTAAATCTGCCTCCGCATCCTTTGCTGCTTCTAAGATCTTTGGTAGACGAGCAGCCTGAGCAGAAGTTACTGCTGGTTCGTCCAGATCGCGGGAGTCACCCCACTCGGCAGCATTAGCCTGGGCATCAAGATCGATTACTGCCGTTGATTTTCCATCGAGACTAGCAGCCACAGCTAAATGAACCACTAAGGTAGTCTTCCCCGCGCCACCTTTTTGAGAAAGTACTGAAATTATGTTCATGTCTTCATGTTTACATGTACGCATTGCTACATTTCTACACCCGAACATTTGCTCAAGTCGCCTACAATATAATCCATAAATGTAGACATGTCACATAATCTGCATTTATACATATCAACATGCAAAAAATACGTTATGTAAACATAGTGAAGTGTCTACATGTCTACATTTAACTATGTAGCAATATTTTAATGTTTGCTTGTAATTATGTAGGCTTGTTTATATGAATACATGCGGACATTGATAGTTAATAAATTCAATTGGTTATGTTAATTCAGAATTTTAAATTGCCTATCTCGGCAAGATTACATGTACGCATTGCTATATGTATACATGTATACATATAGCAATGAAAAACTGTAGCTATGTATTTATGTAATCTTGCAGCCATTTCAGACAAAGCAAGTGCTTTATTACTGCTGGCGATAAGGCGATATTTTTTAGTTCTCACGATCGAGCTTTTTGAAAAGTAATCGATCTAGCAAAGCCGTATTTTTGGACAACTCAGTTGTTAAAATGCCGTTTGAGCTTCCCCAAGCCTTCAAATTAGGGTATTCATAGATGGGCAAACGGTAATTAGACAACCATTCTAGATATTACTCGGTAGTCCACCATGATCGATCCAAGAGGCTGGCAACTTCTCTCTCAAATATCTCTCCAGCCTCGCGAGGGTAGGCTGTTTGCCCATCTCAATACCTTTTTAAGTGGTAGCGTCTTCTTACCAGTTCAATCTGCTGAAGTATCTGCTGCTCTAGGAATGCACCCAAAAACCATTCTGGCTTCTCTTAAAGAATTGGTCAGGAAGGGACTGATTGAGAAGGGTGGGCTAATTGGCAAATTTCCTACCTACCGTCTTTCTCCCGCTCTCGGCTGGAATTTGGAGCATGATGGAAATCATGTCGAGCAAACTTCGCCAATGGAATTCTATCCCTTAGCTAGCGTCAGGGCAGAAACCCACACGGCAATAATTGGAGAATCTGGTTCTGGTAAATCCCTTCTAACCAAGTACTTGATTTTACGATATTTCAAAGATGCTGAAGTCTCCATCTATGACTGCGATGCGACCCCCTATGATTGGGCTACCTTCGATGTAGTGGGTCGTGGAGGCAATTTTAAGCAGATCGCAGTCTCCATGAAACAGGATTTGAATCTCCTTAGAGAAAGAACTGAGTTACGAGGAGAGGGTCAAGATATAGGTGGGGATGAGGTTAGGGTAATTGAAGAATACCCCGCTACTGCTGCCGAACTTAGTTGGTTAGCTAGTCGGAAAGAAGCCGAATTTCCTAGAGATTTAGCTGTTGATTGGTTGCGTAAGATTCTTAGGCGAGGGCGCAAACATCGGTTGAAAATTCTGGCGGTGGCTCAGGAATTTGAGGTGGGGGCTTGGAAGATAGAAGGGGAGGGCGGTTTACGCAGTGCCTTTTCAGTTTTCTATTTGGGTGGTGCTGCTTACGATGCCCTCTCTGGAATTAAAGACCGCCAGTATCGAAAGCAGATTCAGCAGTATTTCGACCGCGACACCAAACGCCCCTGTCTGGCTGATGTGCGGGGTAAATACTATCCCGTCGCTGTCCCCGACCTCTCCAAATTAGAGCAGGGCATCAAGCGGTGTTGGGAGTCGGGGGGTGATTTACACAGGCTGGCTAGAAAAATCGAAAGAAAAACACTTTTAACACTTCAAAATCAAGCATCTAACACCTCACTAACACTAAACAGATCGCCCAATTCCAGCCCCCAAAACGATGTTATAACCCTTGAAGAACGGGAAGCCGTCTTGCGATCGCATTTTCAGAACG
>CAKZYI010000072.1 GCA_937884735.1 uncultured Pleurocapsa sp. | reverse complement strand
AAGAACTACAACCAGAAAGAAATTTAAATCATAATCCATTATACCAAGCATGGTTCGTTCTCCAGAATACTCCAATGCCACAGTTGGAATTACCTGGTTTAACTCTCAGTTCATTTGAGATTGAAAGGGATACCGTGCGACATGATTTGCTTCTAGCAATTTGGGAGAGTTCAGAAGGGCTTGATGGTAAGTTTGAGTATAAAACTGACTTGTTTCACGAAGCTACTATTTCTCGGTTAATTGAAAATTTTAAAACAGTAATAAATCATGTTGTCGCACAGCCAGATACAACATTAGATGAAATTGCGACAATATTAACTCAAAGCGATGAAGAACAACAGAAAATACAAAAACAAGAACTTCAAGTTACAGAACGTCAAAAATTGAAGATGATTAAACGAAAAACCATTCGGAAATAAACGGGGAAGATTGACAATGAGTAATGCAAGCTTTAGAAAGCTAAAAAAATTGGGGACTATCAGCCGTAAATCTATCACAGTGTCTCAAGATGAATTAATCAAAACATCTTATTTACAATCCGATAATTCTCTTCCTTTAGTTGTTCAACCAAATGTAGATAATTTAAATCTAGCAGTTTGGACTCAGCATAATCGGGCTTGGATTGAGAATCAGTTATGGAAACATGGGGGGATACTTTTTCGAGATTTTCAGCTAAAAAATGTAGCTGAATTCCAAAAATTCATGCAAGGTGTTTCTGATAACTTGTTGGATTATTCTTACGGTTCCACACCACGCAATCATGTGAAGGGAAATATTTATACTTCTACTGAATATCCTGCAACACATTATATTCCACTCCATAATGAAATGTCTTACTCTCGTAATTGGCCAATGAAAATTGCTTTTTTTTGCATCAATAAAGCTTTGCAAGGAGGAGAGACACCGATTGCTGACAGTCGCAAAATTTTTGCTCGTATAAACGCAAGAATTAAAGAAAAATTTCTGCAAAAAAAAGTTATGTATGTGCGAAACTATGGATTAGGATTAGATTTAACCTGGCAAAATGTATTTAATACTAGTAGCAAATCAGAAGTCGAAGCATATTGTCATCAGGCAGGAATCGAATTTGAGTGGCGAGATAGTGATACTTCTCCTGGTTTAAAAACTCGTCAAATTTGTCAAGTTATTGCCAAACATCCTAAAACATCAGAAATAGTTTGGTTTAATCAGGCTCACCTATTTCATATTTCAAATTTAGAACCGACTGTTCGCGCACAGCTTTTATCTAATTTCAAAGAAGAAGATTTACCACGCAACGTTTATTACGGTGATGGTTCTGCTATTGAGAGTTCCATATTAGAAGAAATTCGGGAAATTTATCAGCAAGAATCAATTAAATTCCCTTGGCAAGAAGGAGATGTATTATTACTAGATAATATGCTTTATGCCCATGGAAGAATGCCATTTCAGGGTGAGCGCAAGGTTGTAGTAGGAATGGCTAAATAAATAATTACCAAGAATTTAGTGCAAATAATAAAATGGTATTTAATATGCAAACAGAACAACTAGAAGGATTTAGATTATCTCCCCAGCAAAAGCATTTATGGATTTCACAACAAAGTGAGAATATATTACCATTACGCGTTCAATGTGCAGTTACAGTCGAAGGAAATTTGAATTTTGAGGTTTTAAAAACTGCATTACAAAATATTGTCAATCAGTACGAAATTCTTCGGACTAGTTTTAATTGCTTTCCTGGGATGACAGTCCCATTACAAGTGATAGCTGACACTTCTGAAATTTATATTAACGAGTTTAATTTTATTGATTTCCCTCCCACAGAGCAAGAGAATAAAATTGAATCGCTATTTACTGAATTAACAAAAAGACCTTTTAAGTTAGAAAATGACATACCTTTCCACGTATATGTCATTACTTTATCTCCGACAAAATATATATTAATGTTAAGTTTATCTGCATTAATTGCGGATAGCTTTACTCTCAAAGGTTTGGTCGAAAAAATTAGTAGTTCATATGCAGCTTGCTTACAAAATCAATATATTCTTGATGAACCAATGCAATACGCAGATATTGCAGAATGGCAAAATGAACTTTTAGATTCAAAAGAGTCAGAGTTGGGAAAAGAATATTGGCGTAAGCAAGATGTTAGTTCGCTTGACCATTTTAAACTATGGTTTGAAAAGAAACAAAGCATAACCTCACAATTTCAGCCTCAACATTTTTCTTTAAATATAAATAACTATCTAATCAAACAAATCGAATTATTAGCTAACACATATAAGGTTAATAAATCTAATTTTTTGCTAGTTTGTTGGCTAATGCTGTTTTGGAAAATTACTAGACAGTCGGATATAGCTATTGGTATTACTACCGATGGTAGAAAATATGAAGAATTGGAGCAAGCGTTAGGACCTTTATCCAAATGCTTACCGCTTTCTTATCATTTAGAAGCAGAACTTAAATTTAGTGAAATATTAAAAGAAGTAAATAAGCTGGTAAATAATGCCTACGAATTGCAAGAATATTTTACTTGGCAAGAAACTATAAATTCAGAGTCTTTTTGTCCAGTTGGTTTTGAATTTGAAGAAGAGCCAGAAACGTATTCTGCTGGCAATCTGTTGTTTTCTATGTACAAGCAGTATTCTTGTACCGATAAATTTAAAATTAAATTAAGTTGTCTTCAAAGAAATGATACTCTAATTGCTCAGTTCTATTTCGATCCACAATTATATAATCTGCAAGATATCCAAACATTATCAGAACAGTTTCAAAATTTATTAGCAAGCGCAATTAACAATCGAGAAAGTTCTATTGGTCGGCTAAATATTCTTGACGATCGCCAAAGACAACAACTGTTAATTGAATTCAATAACACACAAAAACAATACCCACAGAATAAGTGTATTCACGAGATATTCGAGGAACAGGTAGAACTAACAACCGATAAACTTGCTGTTGATTCTGCAGTACAACAACTAACTTACTACGAGTTGAATGCACGCGCCAATCATTTAGCTATTTATCTACAAAGCCTAGGAGTTAATCCAGTTGTTTTGGTAGGAGATTATTTAGAGCGATCGCTTGAAATAGTTATCGCTATACTAGGTATTCTTAAGGCTGGTGGAGCTTATCTTCCTCTCGATCCGTCTCTACCTGTTGAGGGGTTAGCCTACCGAATACAAGATGCTGGGACACCAGTAATTTTGACGCAAGGGTCATTAGTTAAGAAAATTCCCGCTCTAAAAACACAAATAGTATCTTTAGATACAGACTGTCAAGTAATTGCTCAGCAAAGAACCGACAAACCGAACAACTATGTGACGAGTAAAGATTTAGTCTATGTAATTTTCACTTCTGGTTCTACAGGTAAACCCAAAGGAGTTGCTGTCGAGCATCAACAACTTTTCAACTACATAAATGCTATAGAAGACAGATTGAGCCTTTCGGTATCTACTAGATTTGCAATCGTTTCTACTTTTGCTGCCGATTTGGGTAATACTGTTATCTTTCCTGCTCTATCTACTGGTGGATGCCTCCATATAATTTCACCAGAATATGCTTCTAACCCCGAAACTTTAGCAGACTATTTTCATCGCCATTCCATAGACTGCCTAAAAATTGTCCCTTCTCACCTGAACGCTTTGTTAACATCTTCTCACCCTGAAAGAATTTTACCCAAAAAGCGACTAATTTTGGGTGGAGAAGCTTGTTCTTGGCAATTGATTGAACGAATAAAACAATTGGCTCCTGAATGCTCTATTTTTAACCACTACGGACCAACAGAAGCCACTATAGGCGTACTCACACATCAGATAGAACTCGAACCTACTATTAATTGTTCTGGGACTGTTCCTCTAGGTCGCCCAATAGCTAACACCCAAATTTATATCCTCGATTCTTGTTTACAGCCAGTGCCTATTGGCGTACCTGGAGAATTATATATTGGAGGTGCGGGTATAGCTAGATGCGATCTAAACCGACCCGACCTTTCAAATGAAAATTTTATTTCTAGTCCCTTTGTAGAAACAGAAGAGATTGGTTCTGGTCCGAGTCGTTACA
>CAKZYI010000071.1 GCA_937884735.1 uncultured Pleurocapsa sp. | reverse complement strand
GGGGGAAATTCTAGTTGGGAAAGTAACTCCCAAAGGAGAATCAGATCAGCCCCCTGAAGAAAAACTACTCAGAGCAATCTTCGGTGAAAAAGCTAGAGATGTTAGAGACAATTCTTTGCGAGTACCTAATGGTGAAAAAGGAAGAGTCGTAGACGTTCGTGTCTTTACCAGAGAACAGGGTGATGAACTACCTCCTGGGGCAAATATGGTGGTACGGATTTACGTAGCGCAGAAACGTAAGATCCAGGTAGGGGATAAAATGGCTGGTCGTCATGGTAATAAAGGTATTATTTCCCGTATTTTACCTATTGAATCTATGCCTTATCTTCCCGATGGTACTCCGATTGATATTGCTCTCAATCCTCTTGGTGTTCCTTCACGGATGAATGTAGGACAAGTATTCGAGTGTCTGTTGGGCTGGGCAGGAGAAAACTTAGCCATGCGTTTCAAGATGATGCCTTTCGATGAAATGTACGGTAAAGAAGCATCAAGAGAAACCGTTCACGGCAAGATTCAAGAAGCGTCTCGTAAACCAGGCAGATCTTGGGTATATGACGAAAATAATCCTGGCAAAATCCAAGTTTTTGACGGACGGACAGGAGAACCTTTCGATCGCCCTGTGACAGTTGGTAAGGCTTATATGCTCAAGCTAGTCCACTTGGTAGATGATAAAATTCATGCTCGTTCTACAGGTCCTTATTCCTTGGTAACGCAACAGCCTTTGGGTGGTAAAGCACAACAGGGTGGACAAAGATTCGGAGAAATGGAGGTATGGGCATTGGAAGCCTATGGAGCAGCCTATACTCTACAAGAGTTATTAACAGTCAAATCTGATGACATGCAGGGACGTAATGAAGCTCTCAATTCAATTGTTAAAGGTAAACCTATTCCTCGTCCTGGTACTCCTGAATCTTTCAAAGTATTGATGCGGGAACTGCAATCTCTAGGTTTGGACATTGCAGTACACAAGCTTGAAGCTTTAGAAGATGGCAGTAGCCGTGATGTAGAAGTCGATCTTATGGCAGATACTCCTCGTCGTACTCCCAACAGACCTACCTATGAGTCTTTACAAAGAGAGGAAACCACTGAAGAGGTGTAGCAAAGGATAAGGGAGAAAGGATGAAGGATGAAGGATTGAAAAAACTCTCAATTCCTAATCCCCAATCCCCACCCTTGACAGTTCCCCAGAGCTTTTGGCTCTGAGCGTCGCCATAACAAATGCGAAGCAAAACCATGGCGCATCCGCGCCGTAATTGAGCCGCATGCCCTCCACGGAGTGAACCTCAACCGCAGCCTCCAGGCTTCACTCCTCCCCATAACGCGGAGTACCACCGCAATCCCTAAATCCCGTTCCTAAATTAATTCCCAGTCAATAATGAGAAACCAAGTAGAACAAAGATTTGATTACGTTAAAATCGGTATTGCTTCCCCCGAAAGAATTCGCCAGTGGGGTGAAAGAACTCTACCCAACGGTCAATTAGTTGGAGAAGTTACTAAACCAGAAACCATCAACTATCGTACTCTCAAGCCAGAGATGGACGGCTTATTTTGCGAGCGTATCTTTGGTCCAGCTAAAGACTGGGAATGTCACTGTGGTAAATATAAGCGAGTACGTCACCGTGGTATTGTCTGCGAGCGTTGTGGTGTAGAAGTAACCGAGTCGCGAGTCCGTCGTCACCGCATGGGCTATATTAAGCTAGCTGCGCCTGTGACTCACGTTTGGTATCTCAAGGGCATTCCTAGCTACTTGAGCATTCTTTTAGACATGCCTCTACGGGATGTTGAGCAGGTGGTTTATTTTAACGCCTATGTTGTTCTAGAGCCTGGAAATGCTGGTAACTTATCAGCAAAACAGCTTTTAACCGAAGACCAGTGGATTGAAATTGAGGATCAGCTATACAGCGAAGACTCAGAATTAGTCGGAGTTGAAGTTGGTATTGGCGCAGAAGCAGTTCAAAGACTCTTGGAAGAGGTTAATCTTGAAGAAGAAGCAGAAAAACTTCGGGAACAGATTGCTGATGCCAAAGGACAAAAAAGAGCCAAGCTAATCAAACGTTTGCGGGTAGTTGATAACTTTGTAGCTACGGGTTCTCGTCCAGAGTGGATGGTGGTTACAGCGATTCCTGTAATTCCGCCAGACTTGCGTCCTATGGTGCAGCTCGATGGTGGTCGTTTTGCTACTTCCGATTTGAACGATCTTTATCGACGAGTAATTAACCGCAACAATCGTTTGGCAAGGCTACAAGAAATTCTCGCTCCTGAAATTATTGTTCGTAATGAAAAACGAATGCTGCAAGAAGCAGTGGATGCGTTAATTGATAATGGTCGCCGCGGTCGTACTGTAGTCGGGGCAAACAACCGCCCTCTAAAATCTTTATCAGACATTATCGAAGGGAAGCAGGGGCGTTTTCGTCAAAACTTGCTGGGTAAACGAGTTGATTATTCTGGGCGTTCGGTAATTGTAGTTGGTCCTAATCTAAAGATTTATCAGTGTGGATTACCTAGAGAAATGGCGATCGAGTTGTTCCAGCCATTTGTAATTCATCGTTTGATCAATAGTGGCATGGTCAACAATATCAAAGCTGCGAAAAAGCTAATTCAACGTAACGATCCCAGCGTCTATGAAGTACTAAAAGAAGTAATCGCAGGTCACCCTGTAATGCTTAATCGTGCGCCAACGCTTCACCGTCTGGGTATCCAAGCCTTTGAGCCAATTTTAGTGGAAGGACGAGCGATTCAACTTCATCCGTTAGTTTGTCCTGCATTCAACGCTGACTTTGATGGCGATCAAATGGCGGTTCACGTACCTCTTTCGTTGGAAGCTCAAGCAGAAGCAAGATTGCTGATGCTAGCTTGTCACAATATTTTATCTCCAGCTACAGGTAGACCCATTGTTGCTCCATCTCAAGATATGGTGTTGGGTTGCTACTACTTAACCGCAGAAGATCCTAAAGCCGTAAAAGGTAAAGGTCGCCGTTTTGGTAATTTGGATGATGCAATCAAAGCATACGAACAAGGTCATGTTGACCTGCATGCTCCTGTTTGGTTGCGCTATGAAGGAGAAGTGGTAACGGAAAAACCAGACGTAGAAGTCTTAGAATCAGAAAAACTGGGAGACGGCAGCACAATTGAGTATTACCGCCAAAGATTTGTTCGCAGATCTGCTGAGGGAGAACAAATTGCTCAATACATAGATACTACTGTTGGCCGCATTATTTATAACAAGACAGTGCAAGAAGCTCTACAAGCATCCGTTTAGCTATCGTCACTTAACTATTGCAAAAATTTTAATCCTTTAGGAACAAAAAATAACAGCATGAAATTTTATAATCACATCGTTGATAAAGGTCGTCTAAAAAAGCTGATGGCTCTTTCTTTCACAGAATATGGCTCTGCCCATAGTGCAACCATGGCTGATTCTCTCAAAGAGTTGGGCTTTCGCTATGCAACAGTAGCTGGAGTATCGATCAGTGTCGATGATTTGAAAGTTCCACCAGTTAAGGCTGAAATGCTAGAAGCAGCAGAGTTGGAAATTCGAGAAACTGAAGAACGCTACGCTCGCGGAGAGATCACCGAAGTAGAACGCTTCCAAAAGGTAATTGATACCTGGACGAGCACTTCTGAAAATCTCAAAAACGAGGTGGTAACTAACTTCCGTTCTACAGATCCTCTCAACTCCGTTTATATGATGGCTTTTAGTGGAGCGAGGGGAAATTTATCTCAGGTACGTCAGCTTGTAGGAATGCGAGGTTTGATGGCAGATCCTCAAGGGGAAATTATCGATTTACCAATCAAAACCAATTTCCGTGAAGGCTTGACTGTAACTGAATACATTATTTCTTCTTATGGTGCTCGCAAAGGATTGGTAGATACTGCACTACGTACAGCTGACTCTGGTTATCTTACCCGTCGCTTAGTGGATGTTTCTCAGGACGTGATTGTACGGGAAATAGACTGCGGTACAGACCGTGGTATCAGTATAAAGGCAATGAAAGACGGCGATCGCACTTTGATCGAACTTAGCGATCGCTTATTGGGTCGAGTACTTGCTAGAGATGTAATAGATAAATAAACCAAAGAAGTTATTGCTACACGCAATCAAGACATTGACCTCGACCTGGCTGAAGAAATAGGCAACCGCGTTGAAGAAGTAATAGTGCGTTCTCCTTTGACCTGTCAAGCAGCTCGTTCCGTATGTCAAAAATGCTATGGCTGGAGTTTGGCTCACGGACATATGGTAGACATGGGAGAAGCAGTAGGAATCATTGCTGCCCAGTCTATTGGAGAACCAGGTACGCAACTTACTATGCGTACCTTCCACACAGGGGGGGTATTCACAGGGGAAGTTGCTCGTCAAATTAAAGCTAAGGTTGACGGGGTGGTTAAGTTTGGTGAAGGGTTGAGTACTCGTGCTATTCGTACTCGCCACGGTGATGAAAGAAATCAAGTAGAAACCATTGGAGATATTCAGCTAATTCCTAACAAAGGAAAGACTATTAATACCGCTTTAACGGCTGGTTCTTTGATCTATGTAGAAGATGGAGAAGAAGTCAAAAAAGGTCAGCTACTGGTGGAAGTGGCTAAACAACAGGTACAAAAATCTACGGAAAAAGCAGCTAAAGACGTGACCTCAGATTTAGCTGGTGAGGTTGTATTTGCAGACCTTGTTCCTGAAGATAAAAAAGACCGTCAGGGCAATACTACTCGAATTGCTCAAAGATCTGGTTTGCTGTGGGTTCTTTCTGGCGAAGTTTATAATCTACTTCCTGGTGCAGAAGCACTGGTCAAAAACGGAGATAAGGTTAAACCAGGAGATTTGCTGGCTCAAACCAGACTTACTGCGGCAAACGGCGGCGTAGTCAGAATGGTTGAAGATAGTCGGGAAATTGAAATTGTCACTGCTTCTGTATCTCTCGACCAAGCAAAAGTAAAAGTAGAAAGTGATGGCGGTAGAGAGCAATATATTATTTATACTGCCGACGATCGCAAGTTCTTACTCAAAGCAACTCCAGGAACAAAAGTCCAGCAGGGTCAAATTGTTGCCGAACTGATTGACGATCGCTATCGCACTGAAACAGGCGGTATCATCAAATATGGTGGTATCAGTATTGGAAAGGGCAATCGCAAACAGGGTTATGAAGTAGAAAAAGGTGGCACTTTACTTTGGATTCCAGAAGAAAGCCATGAAGTTAACAAAGACATATCTCTACTGATTGTAGAAGACGGTGAATTTGTTGAGGCAGGAGCAGAAGTTGTTAAAGATGTTTTCTGTCAATCTTCAGGTATTGTTGAGGTAGTTCAGAAAAATGATATTCTCCGCGAGATTATTATTAAGCCAGGAGATGTTCACCAGCTAGAAGATAGCAAAAACGAATGGCATGAAAAGCTAATTCAGCCAGGAACCGAAGTCTTGCCAGGTGTCTCAGCCGATGAGCTTAGATATGGAGAAGTAGTCGAAACCACTGAAGGCCCAGCCTTGATTTTGCGTCCTGTAAAAGAATTTGAAGTAGCAGACGAACCTTCAATTCCTTCTCAAGCATCAATCAATCAAGATGATGGTCGTCAGATTGAATTACGTTCTATTCAAAGAATTTTCTATAAAGACGGCGAACGAGTAAAATCTGTTAGCAGTTTATCTTTGATTAGTACACAGCTAGTTCTAGAAATTGAAACCACTGAAGAAACCGATTTAATTGCTAACTTGAGTGCTGATATTGAATTACAGCCAGAAGAAGACGATCCTGAAACTAAAAGACTACAAATGGTGATTCTCGAATCACTGGTCTTGAGAAGAGACACGGATGTCGATCCTCACAGCGGCGATGTTCAAACTAGAGTCATGGTAAAAGATGGCGAAGAAATTGAAAAAGGTGCGACAATTGCTCGTACTGAAATTCAAAGTAAATCTTCTGGAGAAGTACAGGGTATCCGAGAGGGAGCAGAAGCCATTCGTCGTGTTCTAGTGGTTCGTGACAGTGATGTGGTTACCCACGAACTGAATGCAGCCAAGAGCGCGTGTGATTTTAAAGAGGGAGACTTATTAGTCTCTGGTACCGATCTAGGGGAGGGTATTAAGCTAGAACAGTCGGGTAAAGTTGTCGAACTCACCGAGCAAGCAGGAGGCAAAACTACTGTAGTTCTGCGCCATACTCGTCCCTATCGTGTATCTCAAGGTGCAGTACTGCATATTGATGATGGTGATTTGGTACAGCGTGGTGATAACCTGGTGCTGTTGGTCTTTGAGCGTTCCAAAACAGGGGATATTATTCAAGGTTTACCTCGTATTGAAGAATTGCTAGAAGCTCGCAAACCCAAAGAAGGTTGTGTTCTCAGCCGTAGTTCTGGGGTGTGCCAGGTAGTTTATGAAGATAATGAAACTGTAGACATCAAAATCATTGAAGATGATGGTGTGGTCAGTGACTATCCCATCAAGCCTGGACAAAATGCAATTGTTAGTGATGGTCAAAAAGTAGAAGCAGGTGAACCCCTGACTGATGGTCCAGCTAATCCTCACGAAATTTTAGAGACTCACTTCAATTACCACCTACCAGAAAAAGGTTGTTATGAAGCATCTTTGATTGGTTTGCAAAAAGCTCAACTGTTCTTGGTACGTCAGGTACAGTCTGTATACCAAAGCCAAGGAATTGACATTTCTGATAAGCATATTGAAGTTATTGTCAGACAAATGACGGCAAAAGTCAGAATTGATGATGGAGGAGATACAATTATTCTTCCTGGAGAACTTCTAGAGCTTCGTCAAATAGAACAGGTCAACGAGGCAATGTCCATCACTGGAGGCGCACCTGCTCAATACACTCCTGTATTGTTGGGTATCACCAAAGCTTCTTTGAATACCGATAGCTTCATCTCTGCCGCTTCCTTCCAAGAAACTACTAGGGTTCTGACTGAAGCAGCAATTGAAGGTAAGTCGGATTGGCTACGAGGCTTGAAAGAAAACGTGATTATCGGTCGTCTAATTCCTGCGGGTACAGGGTTTAATACTCTTGATGAGCCTTCTTCTCGTAATGATGGCGACTCCAGTCGCAGTAGCATGTACGGATATGGCGATGATTTTGAATCCTATCGTATCGCTGAAGATTTAAAAGGAAGTACAGATAACACCCCTCGTCGTTCATACAAAACTTTGAGTGACGATGAAAACGTTATTTTGGACGATCAGTCAGCTAGAGCCTATACAGGTTTGAACGATCCCAAAAACCAACCAGATAAAGACGCTTAGGTAGAGTTAAAATTTAAGCTTTTTGAAAGATTAGCTGCCGAAAGCCTTGATATTACAGGCGATACAAAGATGATTTAGAGCAATCTAGCTGATTTTTGTGTCGCCTTTTTAATGCCGATCTACCTACAATAATGGAGTATAGCTGCCCAAAATTTTTAGCACTTATTATTTAAACGGTGTAAAAACTAAATGATCGGCAAAGAAAACGACTCGAAGCAATTATCGCTCAATAACTCTAAACTTTCTCCTCACGTTCATGATGAAGAATCTTTGAAGCGCATAATAAATCGTCTGTCTCGCATTGAAGGTCATGTTCGCGGAATTAAAACAATGGTCAAAGATAACCGCCCTTGTCCAGAAATTCTCAATCAGGTTGCGGCAGTCAGAGGAGCAATATCTGGCGTGGCTAAAATTATCTTGGAGGAGCATTTGGAAGAATGTTTAGTTCGTGCGGTGAATGAAGGCAATCTAGAGGCTGAAATTAAAGAATTAAAAGATGCTTTGAATCTTTTTACTTCATAAGAATTAAGAATTTTGACAGTGATTTGATGTTAACCATCAAAATAGTTTTAATTACGGGTGCATCTAGTGGTATTGGTGCAGCTTTAGCTGAGACTTTAGCTGCTAGACATTCTGGTATTCACTTGATTTTGACA
>CAKZYI010000070.1 GCA_937884735.1 uncultured Pleurocapsa sp. | reverse complement strand
ACTTTCAATTGAAACAGAGGGTTAGCGGGAACTACAGTTTTGTAAAGATAGCTATCAAAAGTCATTTTTTGCACGTCGATATCATCGCACATTTCGACAAATGCTTCGCGAGTGGCATCATTGCGGTAAAAGACTCTTTGTAGAATATCCAGAACAAGGTAAGTTGCACCGTATTCTTTGTTCCAACGCTTCATAAAGTCTTTGAGATCTTTTTCTGTAGGAACTTTCAATCCATTTTGAGAAGCTTCAACAATCTTTTCAGCACACATACGACCAGACTTAGCTGCGAAGTAGATACCTTCCCCAGAAGATTTGGTTACAGTACCCAAAGCATCACCTACTAGCACTACTCTGCCGCGGATAGGACGTGGACGAGGATGTTCGGGGATGGGGTGTGCTTCAACTTTGATGATTTCGCCACCTTCTAATCGTTTAGCAGCACGCTTGCGAATACCAGCCTGTAATTTCTTGATGTCAGCTTGGTTAACTTTCATTGTTCCCGTACCGACTGCTACGTGGTCAAATTTGGGGAATACCCAAGCGTAGAAATCTGTAGAAACATCGTCACCAACATACATTTCGGCTAGATCTTCATAGTAAGCCATTTTGTCTTCTGGCAAGCGAATACGCTCTTGAAAAGCGATCGCATAATTGTAGTCACCAGCATCAATAGCTTTGGCAATTCTAGAGTTAGCACCATCAGCACCAATTACTAGGTCTACTTTGAGAGTTTTCATTTCTCCCTTGATAGCACCAGTAGAATGGTCTGCGTAGTGAAGAGTATAAAGTCCTTTGTCACTATCAGGAATATCTAGTTGATAGACAGTACCGTTGATTAGGTTTGCACCCAACTCAGCAGCGCGGTTGCGTAGGAAGCCATCTAGAACTTCGCGACGACACATACCGTTGTATTCAGCATTTTTTAGAGTAGATCCTATGTTCACTTCCCTGTTGGATGGAGAAATCATTTTCATTTTCTTGACTTGCCTGTCAATAATCTTTTGAGGCAAATCAAATTCGTCTACCATGCACAAAGGAATAGCACCACCGCAAGGCTTGGCATTATCTAGCTTGCGTTCAAATAAATAAGTTTCAATACCTGCTTTGGCTAAAACTTCTGCTGCTGATGACCCTGCTGGTCCAGAACCGACAACGGCTACCTTTAATCCCAAAGTTTTTCTCCTATATCTTTAATAAATCTTTTTTGATGTTGAGGACAAAAGTGACTCATCTATCTAGGAGTTTCACTTACCTTTTTGTCCGCCTAGAAATGGATAGTATCATGTTGTTCTGTCCTATTTTCAGCCCATCGTCTGATTCGACGAAAGTTGAAATACTGCTTAATATTTTTGTTAATAAACGTTACTTTTTTGGTGAGTAATTGCTTTTGAACCAATCATCGGTAGTCCAGTCTCATCCATCTAAATCACCTTCCATAACTGTTGAGAGGGCCATTTTATTGTTATCTTTAAATTCTTTAACATTGACACGATCTAAAAAAGCGATCGCCACAAACATAGCCATAGCTTGAATCGCAAACACCAAGCTATAAGACATCAAGGGAGTAGCAAAGATATTTTTGCCAATGTCTAAAATTATTCCACCGACAAAAGTAGCTATACCTCTAGACATTGCTTGAGCCAATCCCCATGCACCAATAAAAGTACCTGCGGTTTCGGCTGCGGTAAGGTCTAGCATAAGATTGATTCCACCTACCGTAGCTACTCCTGCTGCGATACCAAAGAGTACCATCGCTGATTGGAGTATTTTAGGCTGTTGAGTAAAGCCTGATAAAATAATTAAGCCAAAGGATAGGGCAACCGTAACGCATCCTATTTTGGTAGCTCGCATCTTGCCCAAAGGGGGTATGTGAATATTAGGAATAGGAAGACGAACATTAATCGCAAAACTATTAGGAATTGTTAATCGGTATCTATTTTTAATCGTAATACCAGGAATAATGAAAAATCCTGTGATGCTATAGCCAATTAGAATACCAATTCCCCAAAAAGAATTGAGCTGAGTTGTTTCGCCGATGCTCATACCAAAGACTTCTCCACCATAAGGTTCGAGTACAGCTTCCTGCATAAATAAACCAATGGTAAGAACCGACAAAAAAGTAAAAAAGATCCCAGTTTGACGACTAGTAGTCAATACTTTTAAAGCTTGAGAAATAGTTATACTATCCTCTCGATTGTCGATTGTTTTACCAATAGCAAAGCGAGAATATTTTTTTTCTACTCCCGCAGTGGCAATAAAAGCTAAAGCGATGACTAAAAAAGGGACAATAGCAAACACAGTATTAATAGATGATTGCAAAGCTTCAAGGGGAATATTACCTGCCGCCACACCGACAGCTTCAATTCTTTTAAAAACAATACTTCCTGTAACTCCCCCAATCACAATCCCTACCATTAACATCGACCAAACGATCGCAATTAATTTTGAGCGTGTAGACTCTTCGGTGATGTCAACTAGCAAAGCAGTAAAAGGTGTCGAACTACAGCTGACAGCACAACCATAAATAGCCATGATTAATGCCAACAAAGCACTCCAGCCAATAGTCTGGCTATTCCATAGCCAGCCTCCATTAGCCCTAACAACTGCCCCCAACTGCCACATTACCTGCACTGCCAAAAAGACAGCAAAACCAAATGTAGCTGTTCCCAAAAGAACATAGTTAGTACGATGTTTGCCCAGTAAAGGTTTGCGGTCTGATAGTTGCCCAAACCAAACTCTTGCAGGAGCAACAAACAAAGATGTCGCTAAAATACCTCCTGTGATTGTTGCAGGAATTCCCAATTCGCTAATCATTACCCGATTTATTACTGCTAGGGTTAAGACTGCCATAAGTCCTAATCCCATATTAAATAAGCCCAGGCGAAAAATAGTTGTCAGTCTTATTTGACGTTTTACAAAAGTTGAATCTGATTTAGATCCAGCAGAATAGTCGATAGTCATTTTTTTATCTTTGTTATTTGAATATGCAAGTTTTAAAAGTAAAATTAATGTGACTTTAATGTAAGATCAATCGGCACAAAAGATTAAAGTTTTTGTAATGCAGATTAATAAATATCTTCTCAACTGTATAATTCTAACTATACAAACGTATAAATATATTAGTTTTAAAAATTAAGGTATTTCAGATGAAAAGCCAATATTTATTATCTTTATCAACCTCCGCAACATTAGCTCTTGGAATGATTTTTATTGGTGGAAAATCAGCAGTAGCTTCTGATGCTGCGTTTCATTGTCAATCAGACCAAGAAACACCAGCTACCGTGGCTAAAACCAGTAATGGTGCTGAACAACCAATATTTCACTGGAATCTTGATAAAGATACTGTTTCTAATCCTGCCAAAGAATTGTGCAATTCAGTAACTCAGAAACTAAATAACTATATGTCAGAGGGGAACGATCTATCATCTTTAACCTTCCAAGTTTCTAGAGTTTTTCCTGAAGATCCAGCCATATCTAGCCTACCTGCTATTTGTGTGGCAGATGAAAACGGCGCATGTGGACTGTCCTTATTTACTCTTGAGCCTTCCGTCAGTCCAAAATTGGCTAGTGCTGCCTTAGATTCAATTCTTGACCCTGCATTGCAGTCTACAAAGGTTGAGCCAAAATCAGTAGACCGTGGATTTCAATCAACTAGTTATGAAGTGAATTTCTGGGACTTACTAGGAATAAATAAGTGGACTAAAGAATTTAAGAAATTTAATTAAATTAAATTTTCCGTTCTTCTTTGTTTGTTGATGAAATTATTGATTATTTTCGAGCTTTCTACTCGTCAAAGACATGGCGTAACAGCACATAAAGTAAATCGCTGCGACAAACAAATATACTTCTCCATAGCGTCCTAAATACTTGGGATTAGCAATAATCGACTGAGACATACCCAGTAAATCGGTCAGACCAACGATCGCCAGTAAAGATGTATCTTTAAACAAGGCGATAAACTGACCTACCATACTGGGTATTACAGTTTTTAATGCTTGAGGCAAAATGATAAAACCCAAGGTATAAATAGGATTTAGTCCCAGTGCTTTGGCTGCCTCAGTTTGTCCTTTGGGAATAGCCTGTAAACCACCTCGAACGTTTTCTGCTAAATACGCTGCACTATAAATAGTGAATCCAGCGATCGCTCGTACTACCCTGTCTGGGCGTACATCAGATGGTAATACCAGAGGTAGCATCACCTGTGCCATAAAGAGAATGGTGATCAAAGGAAATCCTCTTACCAATTCAATATAAGCGATCGATAACCAGCGAATCACTGGTAAAGTGCTTTGTCTACCCAAGGCTAGCAAAACTCCAAAGGGAAAGCAGAGAACAATACTAACTATAGCGATAGGAATAGTTAACATCAAACCGCTAACACGGTCTAGCCTTACATTATTTCCATTGAGCAATAGCCAGACGTTGAAGCCAAACGCTAATAGCCATAACAACGTCAGCCAACAACTGATGTTGGGAAACCTTTGACCTACTTGCTTGCCAACTATAGCAGCAGCAACCAACAGCAACAGCATTCCCACTAAGATTACGCTAGATTGAACTCCCCCAGGTATTGCTACTGCAAAACAAGTAGCAGCAACGATACCTAAAATAATATAAATGCGTCGATTGAATAGTGCCTTAGCTTTATCGGCAAAGATTCCCCAAGAAATACCACCCAAACCGACAATTATGCCAAGAGTTACCCAAGCACGCCACAATGACTTGACTGGGTAACGTCCGACGAAAAACAATCGCCAATTAGCTTCTAGCACTTGCCATTGAGCCTGAGTATTTGCCCAAATAATGAGATTAGAAACTACCCAGTAAATCAACCAAAGACTAACAATAGTTAAAATACAGTTATACCAAGTACTAAAAAGATTTTTTTTAATCCATCCCCCAGGAGAAATTTTGTTTACAGGGGGTCTATTTCCTGGTTCAATATTCGCTACAGCCATATTTTCTTAGCAGTTTAATGTATGCCAGTCCTTAAAAATAATAAATATGCGATCGCACTTCATACTAGTACACCACAATTGGGAATAGCTATTAATAATTATCATGAAGATAGTCGCACTCAAGTATGGGACTTAGGCAGAGGTTTGGCATCAGGACTACATCAACATCTACAAGAAATTGTAGCCCCCCAAACATGGCAAGATCTTGAATTTATGGCAGTGGCAAAAGGACCAGGAGGCTTTACAGGAACAAGAGTAGGAGTGGTTACAGCCCGCACCATATCTCAACAGTTGAATATTCCTTTGTTTGGTATTTCCAATTTAGCAGCAGTCGCCGCCGCCAAAAATAATTTAGAATGGGATCTGTTGGCTGTAGAGATGGATGCGCGAAGAGGACAGCTATTTGTGGGTATTTATCAATTGGATAATCAAGGATATTTACAAACTTATTTAGAAGATACCTTGATGACTAGGGAAGCTTGGCAGCAAACTTTGAACGACCTTAAATTACCTTATCAATTGATTACAGCAGATGGGGACATTGCCTCCACCGTAACTAATGTGATGAATTTGGCATATGCTAGCTGGCAACAGGGTGAATCTCCTCATTGGTCAGAGGTAGTACCTTTTTATGGTCAACATCCAGTTGATAATAAGCAATAAAGACTTTAATCAACAGCAGCAAGAAGAAAGTAGGGAAGGGAGTAGCAATTTGATAAATTGTTCTGACGCGAGTTTGTATTGCTACTTATGATTTTTTTAATAATCACAAAAAAAGGGTGAACTTCAATATATCTCTTAATTCGTGACAAGGTTGATTTAAGAAACTATTCACCCTAAGAGCAATTATAGCTAGAAAAATTTGCTGTGTTATCAATTCATGTTGAGACATTACCCAATAACATCATGTTTATTCATTAATCCAAACATGAAAAATTTGCCGTGACATTTTGTACATCATCTAAAGATTCTAAAGTATCAATTAACTTTAAAAGCGATCGCTCTTGTTCGGGGTCGTTTATCTCAATATTATTATTTGGTATCCAACGTAACTCTACTTCTACAACGGGCAGATTGTGTTTCTTGAGAGTTTGGTTGAGATTATTCAAATTATCAACGCTAGTAAAGACTTCTGCCCCTTCTTCATCGTATATTTCATAATTATCCGCTTCTCCTTCCATTGAAGCTTCTAATAATTTATCTTCCTCCACTGCATCTAGAGTGATCACACCTTTTTGTTCAAACATCCAGCTCACACAACCAATCTCTCCCAAGTTGCCATTATTTTTGGTAAATGCGGATCGCAAATATGCAGCAGTACGATTGCGATTGTCTGTTAAAGCCTCTATTAATACTGCTACGCCCCCTGCTCCATAACCTTCATAGCGAATTTCTTCGAGGATCGCATCATCATCTTGATATGTCCCTGCACCTTTTGCCAGCGATCGCTCTATACTATCGTTAGATACTCCCGCAGCCTTAGCCTTATCAATCGCAGTACGGAGTTGAAAGTTTCCATCAGGATCGGCTACACCATTACGCGCAGCCACAATAATAGCGCGAGATAACTGAGTGAATGTTTTTCCTCTTTTGGCATCTACCCTAGCTTTTTGCCGTTTGATATTTGCCCATTTACTATGTCCCGCCACTGTTTACTACAACCTCTTTATTTCATCTTCTTCTATTATTTTAGGTTCAAACCCCGTCTACATAGAAAACGATCTAAGGAATTGAATTCATCTATTTTTAAGGCATCGTCGAGGGTGGAATCAATATATCTTCCCTACTAAGCATGTATCTAGAAGACAAAACAAAATTTTGCCGTAATTTATTAAGCGAATATTAAGATTGTCAAGTCTACTTAATATTCTGTAATGATAATTGTTATTATGTTTACATAAGTTAACAAACATTTTTTTAAAACATGACTACTATCTCTGACGAAAACGGCATCATCAATAACTTCGCCAAAGAGCCAACAATGTACTATGCAGAAGCTCCTTCTTCTGAAGACCAACGTAGTTATGTTGGCTGGGGCGCGATCGCTTTGGCTGTAATAGTAGCTTCAGTCTTCACAGCTGTATTCGTTAGCTAGATTATTCGGCTATTCTCATACCAACTTCTTTTTGTGAATTGCCTCGGAATTATCCGAGGTTATTTTTTAGCTAGTTTAATTAACCTCATAGATGACCGCAGAAGGCGGGAAACAAGTGACCTTAAAAATTACTTACAGATTGTCCTTTAGTTACACAAGCGTATTAGCTTTGGATTAAATGTCTTATTTATATCCACATAAATTCCAGACCAAAATGATTAATGCTTCCCAGCTTTTAGCAGAGTACAAATCGGGATAGCGCGATTTTAGCCGAGTTAACTTAGCCAAAAACTCTTTAACAGATGTTAGCTTAACTGGTATTAAGTTGTGGCAAGCTAACTTAGCCGAGATAAATCTTGGGCGGTCTGTTGTGCAGAAAGCTAACTTGTGTGAAGCAAACCTCTCTGGTGCAACACTATGGCGAACTGACCTTTGTGGGTCTAGTTTGGTACAAGCAGACTGTAGAAGAGCTTTACTGATTCGCGCTAATCTCAATCAAACTATTTTATCCGAATCGTTATTTGTTGATGCAGAGATGCGCTTGATTTCTCTAGTTGATGCAGATTTGCAGGGTGCAGACTTGTCAGGGGCGAATCTTAGTTACGCCGATCTAAGCTCGGCTAATTTGAGGGGGGCAAATCTAGAAAGAACAGTGCTGATTGGGGCTAATTTAGTTGGAACTAATTTAACTAGTACTAACTTAGCCAAGGCGATCGCATCTAGAACGGATTTGAGACAGGCAATATTACCCAAAAAAGTAGGTTTACTTTCCTCATAGAAAGTAATAGCAATGTCTATTCTCTTAACTTAAAACGCGACCGCTCGTGAACTACTGCAAATAACATGAATTTAACTAACTCCTTGCTTTGGGACTTAGTAACTGAGTATGCCACTCTTCGTCCCCAAATATATTTCAAGTCATCCTTAACTGCTTTGGCTCGTTCGATGCAGGATTTGGTCTTAACCGATGACGAGGAATACCTTGTAATAGCCAATTTTCAGCAAGAGAAATACTTTCGACAGATCGAACGTCGTTTTCGTAAGATGGCAGTTAATAGCGACCACGTATATATTTTGGGCGTACCCGATGCTGAATCTAGTTTTGCAGTGGACAATAGAGGTTACGAAACAGTAGCTTTAGATTCAGCCGATACCCTAGCAGGAGAAAGATATTTAGTTATTATTGGGCAGCAATATTCAGCTTGTTTGACAGTTCAAGAAAAATTAGGGATAGAAGAATTAAATGAGATACCCGTTGTCGAACAAGGGGAAAGGTACGAAGGTATCTGGAGTTTCGATAGTGCAGCAGATTGGCTGTTAGGTCGAATTACTAACTATCGTCCTGAGTTGAGCGAAAAAACCAACCAGGCTAGAAAATTATTTGTGACTAAAAGAAAAGAGCGGCATCAATCCTTTCTTAGCACTCAATCTGTTAATCTGGGCGTTTTCACCCGAAGTTTGGTGACATATCTTCAGGCTGGTCAATATCAGCTCATTAAAGCCTATAAAGCGATCGCTGTAGCCGAAAGAAAAGAAGTACTGAGTAACAAGATCGCTGCTGCTCAACGTAGTTCACTCGATCCTGACGAGATTCTTTCTACTACAGTCGAAGAACTAGGCGCGCTTTTTCCCAAATGTCGCTGTGTTCTATACCGTATCGAATCAGAGGATACAGAGGTAAAAATCAAATATGAAGCCGTACCAAAATCGATGGCTTCTCTGATGGGGGAGACATGGTTGGTTGCCGATAACCCTTTGTTTATTTCTGCTCAAGCTCAACGTACTTCTCTAATTATTGATGATGTTGCCAGCAATGTCTATCTCAACAATAATCAGATACTTAGGGAGAAAATAACGCGATCTGGTATTAAATCTTGGCTGATGGTGTCGATTCGCTATCAAGGAATATTACTGGGCATGTTGGAACTACATTATGGTGAAAGCAGAAATTTTCAATGGCGGCAAGAAGATATTAGCTTAATTGAGGCTGTGGCTACTAGTGCGGGTGCTGCCTTAACCCAAGCCAGTGCTTATAATAATCTCTTGGAGTTAAACGCACAGTTGGAAGCAGTCGAACGCATCCAGAGCAATCTAATTGCGGTTGTAGGACACGAATTGCGTACTCCCGTATGTACTATTCGTATTTGTTTAGAAAGCTTGGCATCAGAACCCAATATGCCTTTGGATCTCAAAAATTCTATGCTGGATACTGCTTTAGACGACACCGAAAGATTGAGCCAGCTAATTCAGAATTTTATTACTCTCTCCAGGCTAGAAGCGGGTAAAGAATATCGTAATATTGAATCTACAACTATTGGCTATGCTCTTGAGCTAGCTTTAAATCGCATTCAAACAACTTCTAAAGCAAAATCAATTCCTGAAATTAAAGTTGAGCTACCACCCGAATTACCGATGGTGCTAGCTGATATAGAAGGATTAGTAGAAGTCTTTACCAAGCTTTTGGATAATGCCTGTAAGTTTACTCCTACTGAAGGGAAAATTACGATCGCGGCTCAGATAAAAGAATCAGAAGCGTCTCAAGATTCTCCGATGCTAGAAGTAACTATTACCGATACAGGAAGAGGCATTGAGCCAGAGTTGTTAGAAATTATCTTCGATCGCTTTACTCAATCTGAAACCTACCTGCGTCGTACAGTTAGTGGTGTCGGCTTGGGTTTAGTAATTTGCCGTCAGATAATTCGGGGTATGAATGGGCAAATTTGGGCGCATAGCAAAGGCGAAAACCAAGGTAGTGAATTTCACTTCACTCTTGCGATTGAATCACAATCAGACATTACATAATCCATAGCAATTCTCCGATTTGTCAGGTACATCTCAATTAGCCACTAGCCAAAACTAGAGCATCAGACCATA
>CAKZYI010000069.1 GCA_937884735.1 uncultured Pleurocapsa sp. | reverse complement strand
AGATCGCCACGGGCGTTTTCTCCATCACGGGCGGTAGTTGTGGTCATGAGATAGATATCATCACGATATTTGGGAGTTAGCAACTTACCCATGCGAGTTTCGCTACCTCCAGATTGATACATCTGTGCCGTATCTAAAAAACGAACTCCGCCCTGTAAAGCTATTTCAATCGATTCTTGGGCATCTCTTTCGTTTAAGCTGCCTAAATGCCATCCTCCCATACCCAGCATGGTTACAGCTTCCCCTGTACGCCCTAGAGTTCTAAGAGGCAGCAGCTTACCTAATCGATCCGACCTTGAGTTGCTGTCTGATTTACTTTGAGCATTGGCTTGAGAAGCTAAAATTAGTCCTGTAGTAAAGCTGCCCAACCATTTGAGTAGAGAACGACGTTCCATAATATTTTACTGGCAAAATAAAATTGATTGGTAATGTCAAGGGTAAAGGAAAAGGAGTAATTATCTTAAACCCTCAATTCCCTTTACAAAAAATTAGTAGTTCTATTCAATGTTAATCGAAGTAGGAGAAGAACTAGAGCCTGGACCTATAGAAGTGCCAGAACCCTGACGAAAATCTGCATAAATGCGATCGCGCCAGGCAAAGAATGGTTCAAAAGTAATGTTGTCTGCCAGCCCTGGAATACCTTTTCCTTTGAGGGGATCGGGGATATCAAGATAAGAGCCAGAGGGGAACTTCAACAAAATACTCAATCCTGCCACAGTCAAATCTGCCAATGTTGGAGTATCTCCAGTCAAATAAGGTTGATTTTGTAGAATAAGACACAAAGCTTCCAAGTCTTGTTTTAAGCTTTTTTTAGCTTCTTTGACGGCATCTCCTCCAAAACCGACCCCTGTACCCAAAACATCTAATAGTTCTCCAGGAATTGCACCTACGAATGTTTTGAGGATATCTGGAGTGTTGGCTGGTAATACTGAAGTGCGAAAATTCTGATTTTGATTTAAAGCACCAATAAATGCTTTTCTTCCCAATAAACCAATAGAAGCATCTGCCCATTCTTCCATTAACAGACACTGTCCTTTTGCCAAGGAATCAGTGGGAATAATTGGACGTTCGGGGTATTTACGTTCTAAATAAAGGGCAATTTCTGTAGAGTCAGAGACATAGGTACTGCCATCCTTTAGTACTGGCACTTGACGGCTGCCAGATTTTTGCATTAGCTCAATTTGCCCTACTCCTGGGGTGACTTCAATTTTGCGATATTCTAATTGCTTGTAATCTAAAATAAGACGAACTTTCTCTGAATATTGAGATAATTCAAATTGATATAGCTCTAGCATTAAAACTCCTTATTATTTGTATCAACTCTAGTTTGACAATTGTTACTCAGGTGAAAGATACAAGATCCTTATACTGCGAGTGACTTCGTTAATGTAGCTTGTTTAGAGGATCGAAAGCATCGTTCTTTAGTTTAAAGACTAGAATCAATTCACCACTAAAATCCGCTAAATCTTTTTAGAACCAGGCAAAAGCTTATTTTAAAACTCGGATAAACTCTAGAGGTAGACCGTCAGTATCCGCAATAAAAGCTACTTCGTATACCAAATCTCCAATCATCTGTTGTTCGGGTTTTAATAAAACCTTTACAGGCTGAGTTAATGGAGAATCTTCGAGAACGGTAGCGATCGCAATTTTTTCGGTCAAATCCTTAAGCCAGCTAGATAAATCAGGCGTTGCATCAGTCAGATCGAAAGATAGATGATAGTAGCCCACATAATGCTCATCATTAAAAGCATCGGGTGCGGGTTTTGGTTCGGGGATTTGAATCAGTTCAATTCTGCCCCCCAACCCCATCATCCAACAGGCTAAAGTATATCCTGTGGTAAAACGTTCTTTGACAGAAAAACCCAACTGTTCGTAAAAAGCGATCGCCTTGTGTATATCTGCGGTACGAATCGAAGCGTGGTGCATTGATTGATTATTGGCTAGTCAAATAAAAATCGATAGGGATAGTGCCGTGGAACTCCTGGCTCTTTTTCTAAAACAAAATTGATTATTTCCCAATGGGGTTCATAGTCTTGTTCTGGACTAAAGCTTATGGGCAAACCGTATAGTTTAGGAGATTTAAATTCTGAAGTGTCTCGCCAAGGATGAGTACGTCCTAAATAAGAACTGACTAAATCTCGATAACGATAGGCAATAATAACTTTAGTAGCGCGGTAGCCTTCTGTGTACAAAGCATCTAATGCTTCGTGAATTTCAATACGAATACCGTCTGGATGAGTGTGTTGACGTTTCCACTGCTTTTCCCAACGCCTCCAGCGTCTGCCAGAGGGAAGATGAATTAATTCTTTGATTTTGGGATCTGCTTCAAAAGCACCATGACGGTTGCACAGGTAAGTATCCGTCAAAGTCAAAGCAGGGATTGACTGTCGGCAGTGAGGACAGATTATTTCAGGGCCAAAAACAGGATATTGTAAAGCTAAATTCATATCTTGCAAATATTATTCCCCTACCTTATAACATGGCTTACTATTATTAAGCTGTATTGTTTTGGCTTTGTGAGAACACTTATTTTAAATTACGACTTGTAAATTATGACGCGATCGCAAAATTCTTTTTGGTCTAATCCAGATCTTTCTTTAGCAGCTTTTGTTGCTGATAATGCTACCGTCATGGGCAATGTTTCTCTTGCTGAAGGTTCTAGTATTTGGTATACCGCAGTAGTTAGGGGAGATGTGGAACAGATAGTTATTGGCAAATACAGCAACATTCAAGATGGGGCGGTTTTACATGGCGATCCTGGCAAACCTACGGTATTAGAAGATCATGTAACTATTGGTCATCGTGCAGTTATTCATTCTGCATATATAGAAGCAGGCTGTTTGATTGGTATTGGTGCCATTATTTTGGATGGGGTTCGTGTGGGGGCAGGAAGTATTGTGGGGGCGGGAAGTGTCGTTACTAAAGATGTCCCAAAGCGATCGCTTGTGGTGGGTATTCCTGCTAAAAAGATTAAAGAGATCAGCGACGAACAAGCAGAAGAGTTATTAGAACATGCCCGCAATTATGAAAAATTAGCCCAAGTTCATGCAGGGAAAGGTAGTAATTTGGGATTTAGCTGAGGAACAAGGAATAAGGAACAAGGAGCAAAGTTTGATTAATTGTAGTTAACTGTAGGGTGGGCAACTCTATATTGTTGTTAACTAAAAAACTTGTTTTCGTTGTCCACCAAAATATAACAATACGGCTTTATGTTAAGGCGTGTTATTACCTATTACCTATTACCTACGAGCAGATAATTAAACTTGTCCTAACACAACCTTGTATGGCTATATATCTAACTACTATTTTTTCTAAAATAAATTTCGATGAAAAACTATACTTTATTTCAATATCCTTTAGCTTTATTTCCCGACAATCCCGATACGTTGGGAGATTTTAAAAATAATATTTTATCTTGGCAAGAAAAGGGACAAGATAAACATTTATCTTTTGATGATGTAGTAGGAGTTTCGGAAGTAGAACGACAAGAATCTAAATTTCCCTGTTTATTAATCCACGCTTATTCTCTGGTTAAATCTAATAGTTTTAAAAGACAAAAGAGAGTATTGAAAGAATATTGTTTTACTTGTCCTAGTTTAGAAGTGCGATCGCATTGGATTCAAAGAATCAATAATTCTTTAGCGCAAAAAGAAAGACATTTACAGGTAATTATTAATCCTGTTAGTGGCAAAAAACAGGGAGCTACAATATTTGAACGAGTTCGTCCATTATTAGATAAAAGCTATTTAAATTATAGCGTTAGAGAAACCCAAAGTAGTGCTGATATCAAAGAATTTGTGAGGGAGCTAAACTTAACTGAAATAGATGGTTTAGTAATAGTTGGAGGAGATGGAACGCTCCACGATGCGATCGCAGGTTTGATGAGTCGTCCTGATTGGAAAACAGCAATAAAGCTCCCTTTGAGTATAATTCCTAGCGGTACGGGCAATGGTCTATCAAAATCTTTTTTAACAGCATTGGGAGAAACTTACGATCCTCTCAGTGCTGCTTTTTTGATTGCCAAAGGTAAACAGCAAAACTTAGATTTAATTCAGGTAATGCAAAATAACAAACGTTACTATAGTTTTCTTTCTTTAGCTTGGGGCTTGATTAGCGATGCTGATATTGAATCAGAAAAATTTAAATTTTTAGGTTCATTAAGATTTGATTTATACGCTCTATTTTTAATTTATTTATTGCGTACTTATAAAGGTAAATTATCTTTTATCCCTCACCCAAACTGCAATAATTTAGATAGAAAAGGAATATCAAAACAAGGACAATGGCACGTAATTGAAGATGATTTTATTTTTCTCTGGGCAATGAATACCCCTTGGGCTGCCCACGATATGAATGTAACTCCCTATGCTCAATTAAACGATGGTGCGATCGATGTTTTAATTATGCGCAAAGGGACATCTCGGCTAGAAATACTCCAAGCCCTTTTGCGCTGTGGCAAAGGACAACACTTAGATTTACCCCACATGGAATACTATAAGGTACGCTCTTTCAAGCTCGAACCCCAAACCAAAAAGGGTCTTTTGGTAGTAGATGGGGAACTTGTAGACTATTGCCCCATAGAAATGGAAATCATCCCCAGTTTGGCTCGCGTTTGCTAATCAAATTATTAATTCAGCCTCACTTGAGTCTCCGTTTGAGTCAGGTGAGAAGTATTAGCGAAAAATTCTAGTTGCCAGCGATCGCCGTTCCAGATTACTTTAGTAAGGGAACACAATGGGACTTTCATCCGTGGTGTTTCTGGGGCTAAACCATAGGTTACTCCATGTACCGATACTCCATGTCCCACAATCAAAATATTGTCAGAAAAATCAAACACCAGTTTCTGAATTGTTTTAGCAGTGCGTCGATATACTTCCGCTTTATTTTCAGGATAGTTGGGAGTGAATTGAGACTGATAATTCCAATCAATCAAAGGATACTTCTTGGCTAAAAAATCCTGGGAATGAATTTCAGGCGTTTGGGTCATCCATTCAGGATTATGCCATTCCCCCAAACCAGCCTCTAACTTAATCGGTAAATTAATAACTCGCGCTACTTCAGTCGCAGTCTGAATCGTGCGAAGAAAAGGAGAAGCAAAAATGTGGTTAATCTTTTCATTTTTTAATCTTTGTCCTAATTCTGCTGCTTGAACAAAACCGTCTTCTGAAAGGGGAGGATCGTAGCGTAGTGGTGCAGTATTAAACCATTCTGGATTAACAAAATCAAGACGGTTACCATGTCTGGCTATCCAAACTGTTTGGGACATTATTTATTTTATTGGTCGTAAGATTTATTATTGACGATATCAAATAATTGTCTAACTGGCATTGATGTATTTTGCGATCACTTGAAGTTTATTGTTTGATTAGAAGATTATTTAGCCGAGTGATTGTAATCATAAACGGATCCAAATTACCTGGTTATTTTATTAAGAGAGTACTTAGATTTTTTTTAAACTAGAGGTTTAGATTTATGGATAAAATTGTTAATAAAATTGTTGGACTTGGTGTTCCTGGGCTTGTATTATTAGTTGCAATGGCGGTTTCGGGTTGGGTTGGTGCTGCTGCCATAACATCAGCTCTAGCAATGCTTGGAGGTCCTTTTGGAATGCTTGGAGGCATTGCTGTTCTGGGAATACTATCAATGATTTCACAAGGAATAGCTGAATATGGTTTTGAAGCGTTACTTGAAGAAACTATATCAGGATTAAAAGCACAAGGAAAAACTAATGCTCAAATAGAAAAAGAAATTAGTTACTATCCTATTTCAAGAGAACTAAAGCTTAAAATTAGAGAATATCTAAAATCGTAAAAATTTAATGGATAAACATTTCGAACAATTTGCTCGTAAGTTAACTCAAGATGTAATTAGAAGGACTGGAGAACTAGCTATTGATGTATTTAGCGAGCAAAATTCCTGGTTTAAGCCAGCTTTTGAAGAATTGCAAAACGGAAATCGTCGTTATCCAAAAACAAAGAAGAGGCAAACGGAAAGAGTTGTTAGAGATCGATTAGCTTCTACTATTTCTAATAGCAAAATAGAAGTAGCAACTGAAAGTGGAAGAATTGATATTTTAAGCACTTTTGAGATTATAGAAGTTAAGCAAGTTAAAAAGTATAAACACGCTATTGGTCAAATCATTAGCTATGGTTATTATTATCCGAAACATAAAAAACGGATACATCTTTACGGTCAGGTTTCATTAAAACAACGCAAATTAATATCTCAAGAATGTTCAAATGTTAACGTTATTGCTACTTTTGAAAATTAATCTCGTAGGGTGGGTCAAAAAAACTAGAAGCAATTGCAGTTTTCAGAATAGTTTATTGCCCACCAACATAACTAAAAGCGATCGCATACTATTAATAATGGTGGGCATTCATAAATTATCGGTTGATTCCATAGATATTTGACATGCCCACCCTACATATCAAATAGAAATTATATTATTTCTTGACACATACAATTTGCTTAAAAGTTTGTAGGGTGGACAAACAATAACCCAAAGAAATTATTGTTTTCAGGATAGTTTATTGCCCACCAAAACAAGAAAAGCGATCGCTAATTATCCATTGTCCATTGTCCATTGTTAATTGATAAACTATCCCTTAACACAAACAACCTGTTTAAGAGTCGCTACAACTTCAACTAAATCGGATTGATTTGCCATCACCTGTTCGATAGTCTTATATGCCCCAGGAATCTCATCAATATTCCCGCTATCTTAGCGACATTCAACGCCGTTGGTTTGTGCAATCACATCTTCTACCGTAAACTCTTTTTTAGCTTTGGTACGAGACATTAATCGTCCAGCCCCATGACTACAGGAACAATAGCTGTCATGGTTTCCCTTGCCTTAGACTATATAAGATTTAGTTCCCATTGAGCCAGGAATAATCCCATAATCTTCAGTTTGTGCCCGCACTGCACCCTTACGAGTAACATAGACATCTTCACCAAAGTGGACTTCTTTCTCGGCGTAGTTGTGGTGACAGATGACTGCTAGCAAAGGCGTAACCTCTTTGCCACCTGTGACAAATTCCTCCACAATCTTTTTAAAACGCTCCATCATTACTTCACGGTTAAAACGAGCATAGTCTTGTGCCCACTGAAGATTGCGCCAATAAGCCTCAAATTCGGGCGTACCTGCGACAAAGTAAGCTAAGTCGGGATCGGGCAAACTTAGATCTGCAAGTTCGGCTAATTTTTTGCCCGTAGAAATATGGCACTGAGCTAGTTTGTTACCAATGTGTCTCGAACCAGAGTGCAGCATCAGCCAGACATAGTTATTTGTATCCAAACACAGTTCGACAAAATGATTGCCACCACCTAGAGAACCCATTTGCTTTAGGGCTTTGTTATTTAGATCCTGTACTCCTTTGTGCAATTCTTTAAAATTTTGCCATCCCTGCCAATTTGTAACGCTTTTTTCAATATTTTTATTCGCACCTCTGCCTACAGGGATTTGTTTTTCAATTTCTCGGCGAATTTTCTTTAGTTTACCTTCTACGCGATCGCCTGTGAAGGGCATCTTCACCGCAGCCATTCCGCAGTTGTGTACAAATACCCCTGCACTAAGAGCAAAGTTATTGTATTTGGGTACGCTTAAGCAATATACGTCTTCTTTTTCTGTCAAAGGAACAACTGAAACAACCTTGTGATTGTAACCATGTTCGTACTTTCTATGATTATGAAGTCCAATAGGGCTTTTTACTTCTTCTCCGCAGGTTTCGCAAGTATAAAAACGATTGGCAATCTTCTTACTTTTGATTCGCCCTCTTTCACTTTTATTGTATGCCACTAAATATTGCTTTCCTCTTTCTCCATTACCCGCAACAGATTTACTAAAATGTTCTGGATTATTTTGCATATAGCTAAGAATATTTGCTGTTCCTCTTTGAGAAAAATATTTATATCCTTCCTTGGTTTTAGCTTTCGCTGCTAAGGCTTGTTGTCTTTTAAATTCAAACTCTGGAGATTGCCAATGAGTATTTCTATCTACTAAAGAACGATGATAAGCAGAATGATCGCAGTTTCCCATAAATTCCAAGTTTTCTGGTCGATTATCTGCTTGATTGAAATTTTTATGGTGAATAACTGTGCTTTGATTCGTAAAGTTATGAATTTCACCTAAATTTCCCGAACGAGCAACAATCCAGTGAGCTTTTTGCCATCTTCCAGAATAATTTTGTTGAATTAGAGTATAACCATCTCGATCGGTTTTGGAATAAAAGGGCATTAGAGAATCTTGAGGTTTTAGACCCTTTGCTTCTTTGTAGCTTCCATCCCGCAACATGAATTGATGATCTGGGGTACACTTAATTTCTCGATTGTTATCTAGAGTGACTTTAACTAATTCCGCATTCTGTCTCGTTTTACGAGCGATCGCTTCTGCACAGACTATTTTGCCACTATCTGTACAG
>CAKZYI010000068.1 GCA_937884735.1 uncultured Pleurocapsa sp. | reverse complement strand
TTGCGAAACTTAAACCAATTATTCAAAAAGGCTCCAAAGCTGATCCAAAAAATTCTCTAAGGCTCGACGGTTGGGCTTATCTCTTAAAAAAACAACTCTTTTGCGATCGACTGTCTCTACTATGATATATTCTTGCTTTTTAACCTTATATAAAATAGCCAGAATAAACGTAACCACACTAGATAATATGGCATAAGCGAATCCATGACTTGTCATAACACTTTGTAACAAAATACAAATAGTAAAGCCAATAGCTGTTGCCGTTATAAAAAACAATTTATGGTTTCTACGACTGCGTATTTGAGCTTCGCTTTTAAGTTTTTCGTAAGAAATGTAGTTTTCGTATTCTCCTTGTAGATCTTTGAGATGAAGTTTTAATTTATTAGGTAACAAAATAAAACTTCTTTTTTCTAACCATGCTTTTTGGTGTAGTTCCATTAACTCAAGTCCCCATCTCTAGTAGAATTTGATGATATATAGTTAGAATTCATTGAAATCTACAAATAATTTGGCGAATTCTAGCCCTAAACTTTCATAGTAGAACTAAGGTTATTAATAAATATTAGGCAAGTAATAAAATGAGTATTAAGATTATTGCCTATCTTTATAGCGATCCTTTAATTGAAACACCTCCAAATCAGGATATGTGGGGTTTAGAAATAGATCGAGTTTATCAAGATATAGGAGATCGTTCATCTTGGAAAGAGCTAATTGAAGATTGTCAACAACAAGCACCTGGCTACTTATTAATTCGTAGTCTTGAACAGTTAGGAGAAGATCATAATATTATTAGCGATCGCTTATTCTATTTAGAATCTTTGGGTATTCAAATTATCACTACAGAAGATGACTATTGCTCTTTTGAGTTTAATAAACTTAGTAATTCTCAATTAAATAATAAACTAATTAAAATATTAGATACGGTACGAACAAACAAACAAAGTGAAAAACTAAAAAAAGGTCATGCTCGCAATCGTCTAAAAATATTACCTCCACCAGGAAAAGCTCCTTATGGATATCGTCGTGGACAAGATAAATATATTATTGATAAAAGTACTGCTCCTGTAGTCAGAGAATTTTTTGAAAGATTTCTTTTATTTGGTTCTTTGCGCGGTGCAGTGAGATATTTAGAAAAGCGATATGGTAAAAAGATTTCTCCTTCTACTGGTAGAAACTGGCTGAATAATTCTGTATACCGTGGAGATTTAACATACAAAAATAAAGATTTAATCTCTAATACTCATACACCTATTATCAATCGAGAAGAAGCCGCACAAATAGATCGCTTACTACGACGCAACGGTAGTTTATCTCCCCGCGCAGCCAGCGCACCTCGTTCTTTAGCAGGATTGGTAGTGTGCCAAAAATGTGAGCTAACGATGAATGTTATTCGCGTTACGCAACATCATAAGAAAAAAGAATATCTTTATTTAAAATGCCAAAAATGTCCTCAAAAACCGAAGTGCAAGGCAATCTCCTATAGTCAAATTTTAGAACAAACTATCAGTAAGATATGTGTTGAACTTCCTTTGGCTGTAGCACAACTAGATCTAGAAAAAAATCCTTCTATTGAAGCAAATCTGAGGCAAAAACTATCGGCAAAAAAACATGTTCTCGAACAATTACCGTTTCTTTTAGAGCAAGAAATTTTAGATAAAGAAACTTTCGATCTGCGTAACTATACAGTAAAGACAGAAATATCTCGGATAGAAAGCAAAATTGCTCAACTTCCTCCCAAGAACTTAAAAGCGATCGCCAGTACGGTATCATTAACGCAATTTTGGCTTGATTTGTCTGAAGCAGAAAGACGCTTTTATTTTCGGGAGTTTATCAAAAAAATAAGCATTAGTCGTGATGATTCCCAAAACTGGAAACTGAGCTTAGTATTTATCTTTTAACTATAAAATTTAACTAGTAAAGCGATCGCTATCTTTAGTTGCCAAGTCAAAAAGGCAACAATAAAAATCTAATATTTGAACAATGTCTCAAACACAGGGGATACTTTAACCAAGCTTTATTTCTATTTTTCAACCCCTGACTACCAACTTTTAAACCTTTACCCATGCTCAATTTCAAATACTCTAGCTTAATTAACGCGCCTGTTGAAACAGTTTGGCAATTTCATGAGCGAAAAGACATTCTCGACCTTTTGACTCCACCATGGCAACCAGTCAAAATTATACGTCGTGAAGGTGGGTTAGGTGTAGGAGCGATTAGTGAATTTAGGCTTTCTCTGGCAGGAATTCCCATTCGTTGGATTGCAACCCACACTGAATGTAAAACCAACTGTCTTTTTATAGATCGACAGACAGAAGGACCAATGGAATCTTGGCTACATCGCCACGAATTTGCCACAGAGAATGGTCAAACTAGATTAACAGATGCGATCGCTTATGAAATACCTGGAGGCGCACTAGCCGAATTTATTTTGGGCTGGTGGGTAGATGCGAGATTAACAGACATGTTTCGCTATCGCCATCAAGTAACAAAGGAAAAGTGTGAATCCACTCCACTGCCAAGAAAAAATGTAATCCCCTGACACAAAGGATATCCACAGTTAGCAAAAGACATAAAGATAGAATATGATAATTACTCACAGTAGTAAAAAACTCTCTAAAAGTCCTAAGCAAAAAGTCCCAGGTTCAAACTCAACATACGTATAGGATGACAAAATCGATTCAGCAGATTAAACAAGAATTAGATGATACGAAAGCAGCCGCGGCAGAAAGAGCGGTAGAACTTCAAGATCGATATCGCAATTATCTAGAGCTATTGAGTCAATCGGTCAAACAACAGCTAATTTTAGCTAGCTATCATATATGTACTCAGTTTTATCCCCAGTCTTTTTTGGATTTGTCTTTGAGTAATAAACAAGATTTGCAGCAGTCTCTAAGAGAAGTTGGTAGTAGTATTAAGCTAGATCTATTGAGCATTATTGAACAACAAGAACTAGAGCCTCAACCAAGTGAACTCAACTTAATGGCAGAGTTGATTAAAAATTTACCCAAAACCAAAATTAAAAGCAAAATTAGCGAAGATACCGAAGCCAGTAATCAAGAAGATGGAGCAGAGATAGATATTGAATCGGTAAAGGCAGAGCTAGCCAAAATAGAACTGATTGAAATAGAAGATTTAGAAGATACTGATAGTGAAGAAGAGGAAAACGATTTTGAAGATCTCGAAGCGAAAGATTTAAATCGAAATGTCGATCCCACTCCGCAAGCCTCTGTCAATGAAAAAATAGAATTTGATAATCCCAAGCACTTGCTTTTATGGCACAAGCAAATTGAACGAAAAATTAAAAAGAATTTAGACCGTACATCTAAACAAGCTAATAAACAGTTACAAAATTCTAAGATAATTCCCGATCGCATTCCCTCTAAAATTATCGATGTAGCGATGCAAACAGAGGGAAACAAAGGAAGCAGGAACAATCGCAGATTACCTAATGCTCCCAATATTCTTCATCTAACAATTGAAGTCGATCCCAAAAAAACCAAAATACCGCAAAGTTTATCTCAAATTAGCTTATTGCGTCTGCGTTTAGCTGAAATAGAATTTGGCGATCCGATGCTTAATGCTCAAAGAGGTCAAATTAGAAACTTAGTAGGCAAAATTGGCAAGCTCAACAGTCAATATAAAAGCACCAAGCAACAATTGGCAGTAGCAGAGGCTCAAGCTGCTTGGCGATCTAGTTGGTATGAAGACTAAATCAATAACAATTAGCGGTTAATTACTCATTTAACCAACGCACTGCATCTTTAGCGTGATAGGTGAGGATCAAATCTGCACCAGAACGTTTAAAGCCTGTTAGAGTCTCCAAGGTTACTTTTTTCTCGTCAATCCAACCGTTAAGAGCAGCAGCTTTGACCATCGAATACTCTCCAGATACATTGTAGGCAGCTACAGGAAGATTGGTAGCCTCTTTGACTCGCCAAATAATATCCATGTATGCCAAAGCTGGTTTAACCATTTACATATCTGCACCTTCGGCGATATCTAATTCAATTTCCTTGATTGCTTCTGTACCGTTAGCAGGATCCATTTGGTAGGTACGGCGATCGCCAAAGCTAGGAGAAGAGTCGGCCGCATCGCGGAATGGGCCATAATAAGCAGAAGCGTATTTAGCTGCATAGGAAAGTATCGGAATGTTGTGAAATCCAGCTTCATCTAAACCCGCTCTAATGGCACTAACAAATCCATCCATCATCCCCGAAGGAGCGATTATGTCTGCTCCTGCTTTTGCTTGAGAAACAGCGGTTTTCTTGAGTAATTCTAGAGTAGGATCGTTGAGTACTCTACCTGTTAAATCTCCTGTTTCTAAATAGCCACAGTGTCCGTGGGTAGTATATTCGCAAAGGCAAGTATCAGCAATTACCAGTAGTTCGGGTACAGCCTCTTTAATCGCGGTTGCCGCTTTTTGTACAATTCCACAGTCATGCCAAGCACCAGTAGCGTCTGTATCCTTGTCTTCAGGAATGCCAAATAGAATTACTGCTGGAATTCCCAAATCGTATACTTCTTTTGCTTCCTCTACAATTTTATCAATAGAAAGCTGATATACTCCTGGCATAGAGATAACTTCATTCGCTACAGAAGTTCCTGGTACAGCAAACAAAGGGTAGATTAAATCGCTGGCAGTAACTACTGTTTCTTGCACCATACGACGCAATTGAGGATGTTGGCGCAAACGACGAGGACGATTGATGGGAAACATAGGATTTTTGTATATTAAGCTAGCGGTTTTAAACAAGAAAACACCAACAAATATTTTTGTAGATGTGTCAGTTGCAAATTATTTGTTGGTAAATTAAATATATAGTGTAAAACGAATCTTAATTTCAATTGCAGTCATAACAGCACTACTCAATGTTTTGTAATGTTTGAAAATTAGTTTTTTCAGCCAAGCAGCAAAAAGTTAGTTACAATACAAGTAACTGGACATTATCAAATGATAGATGTTCAATGCTAAATGCAACGAGGGGCCGTAAAGGTTTCGACAGGTTAGTAAAAGCTAACTCGTGATTCAGGTCGAGAGTGAGTACCATCTCGTAAAACAGACTCAAAAATAAATATAGATGCAAACAACATCGTAAAATTTGAGCGTCAGGCAGTAGCTGCCTAATTCTAGAAAAAAACCTTTTCAGAATTGCTCGTCTTTAGTTTGACTCCGTTAAGAATTAGAGACAAAACCCCAACGGATGCTTTTATTGGTTTTCTTTGGTAGACCAGTAAAAAAAGACTTTATCAAAGAATCCTGCCATCAGGGACAATTGATGACCCCTGCTCCAAGGGTAAACGGAGCTAAACCTGTGAACGAATGAGCAAGTGAATAGCTGGTCTGGACAGCAGTTCGACTCTGCTCGGCTCCATTAAATCAACTTAAGCCTTAAGTTATTGAATTAAAGACCCTATTTTC
>CAKZYI010000067.1 GCA_937884735.1 uncultured Pleurocapsa sp. | reverse complement strand
TAATTCAACAGCTTGAAAATCCTTCTCTCAAAATGATTCTTGCGTAAGTCCTAATAGATTTCCTTTTGTTCTGGCATTGTTGATTATCGAATTTAATCGCACCAGCTTATCCGATAGAGGCATTATTTTAGCGATCGCATCAGGGGCTATAGCTTCAGGAATTGGTTATACGGTTTGGTACAATGCCGTCAGAAGACTATCTACTATGCAAGCATCTGTAGTTCAATTACTAGTACCTGTTATAGCTGCGACTGGTGGAGTAACATTTGCTTACGATGTTATTTCAATGCGTTTGGCTTTCTCCTCAGTAATGATTTAGTGTTGTATTTTTCTGTTTTTGCTGACACAACACTTTGTCAAAAAAACTAAGCAAAACTAAAATACCGTCAAAAAACAAAGTATGAAAGCCTCACTCCATTCTACTATTGCACCATAGGTATCTCCCGTATGTCCGCCAAGCTGTTTGTTAAACCAATATCCAGTTGCCAGGGAGATCGCTATGTTACCCCCTACAATTATTATTACTTGCAACCAAGATAAAGATTCAACCATAAGCCATAGGCTGCTGCAACCAAGCAAGACAAATAAACCCAATAATATATCTTGAGGCGATCGCAAATTTTCTTGGTGAAATGAACCTTTTCCCGTTTCTCTCAAGTAAGGATAAAAAGCGATCGCGCAAACCTGTCCCCATCTCGCCCACCCTGTTGCTGAGATTAATACCAACCAAATAGGAAGGGATGCATCAAATAAAGCCGCTGTTTTTAGTAATAAAATAATCACGGCGGAGATTGCGCCAAATGCTCCTGTGGCACTATCCTTCATTACTTCCAAACGACGATTAGAATCTGTAACGGCTAAACCATCCGCACTATCCATTGCCCCATCTAAATGTAGACCCCCGGTAATAGCCACCCAAATAGCTACAACCAGAACATTACTAGTTAAATTGGGCAGATTCCATAAGCTAAACAGTATTTTGATCGAAGCCAGCACTAGTCCAATCAACAAACCGACTATAGGACACCAGCGAGCAATTCGCGACCAATTATTAGTCCACTTAGAGGGCAAAGGAATTATTGTATAAAAAATTACTCCACTTAAGAAAGAAGCAAGAATGTTATGTATCCATAGTCTAAAGTTACTAATAGGTATTTTTATCATGGATAAATGATTGATTAAAATTTGATTAAATACATGGCAAATGTTGGGCTAATATTGTTTCATAAGCTACTTTATTTTTACGCTATATTTCTAACAAGAAAATATAGAAGCCCAATACTTTAAAAGTTAAGAGATGAATTTTTATGAGTAAGCATCAAGGCATGAAGTTTATACCAGCACCTTGCATAGTAGATCGGGGCATTGTGATCAATCATGATGATATAAAACGTCTGTTAACTGATATGTGTCATGTTTACTATGTCCATACTATAGATGGACAAGTAACTAGTGAAGGAAAAGGATTTATTCAGGAAATATTTAGTGATTGTAATCAATCTACACTAATTGCTAATAAAAATATCTACATAAATATCTATTGTTTTGACTATCTACAATTAAGTAGATCTACTGAAAACGAATCGTATTTTGACCTTATTCAAGATAATCGTCAGCTGCGTCTCATTCCGATCGCCCGCCCTTCTCGCCCCCAAGCAATATCAAAAGATATTGATGCTGAAACAATTGAAGCAATGGTAACAGAAGTCTTGTCTGCGCGTTTGGATGTTCAGTTAGACGACGAAGAATTTCAGTAATTTAGTAATTAGTAATTAATCACATTTTGGGTTTTTCATTTGAATGTCAGGCAAATTGTAGTCACACTAATGCTAGAGCAGGGGTTTTCCATACTTCTCATGGCATCGTAGAGACTCCCAGATTTATGCCAGTCGGCACTTTGGCAACGGTTAAGGGTATTATTCCTCAACAACTAAAGGAAGCTAATGCCCAGATGATCTTGGCGAATACTTATCATCTACATTTACAACCAGGAGAAGATATAGTCAAAGAGGCAGGGGGGCTGCATAGCTTTATGGCATGGAATCAACCCATTTTGACTGATTCGGGTGGTTTTCAAGTTTTTAGTCTGAGCGAAATGCGGAAGATTAGCGATCAAGGAGTTACATTCATATCTCCCCGTGATGGCAGAAGTATTGAAATTAGCCCTGAAAGATCGATTCAAATCCAAAATGCTTTGGGTGCAGATGTGATTATGGCATTTGATGAATGTCCTCCTGCTGATGCTACCAAAGAACAGGTAGAAGCAGCCACAGACAGGAGTTATCGCTGGCTCAAAAGATGTGTAGAAGCTCATCAATATAAGGAAAAACAAGCATTGTTTGGCATTGTTCAAGGTGGCATACATCTTGATTTGAGAACCAAGGCAGTAGAGCAGTTGGCTGAACTAAACTTACCTGGATATGCGATTGGTGGGGTGAGCGTGGGAGAAGATCCAGAATTGATCAATGCCACGGTCAAACATACTGCTCCTTTGTTGCCCAATAACAAACCGCGGTATCTAATGGGTGTGGGTACTTATCGAGAAATGGCACAGGCGATCGCATCGGGAATAGATTTATTTGACTGTGTAATTCCTACCCGTTTTGGTCGTCATGGTACGGCATTAGTACGGGGAGAGCGAATCAATATTAAAAATGCTAAGTATAAAAGAGACTACAAGCCTCTAGACGAAAACTGCTCTTGCTATGCTTGCAAAAACTTTAGTCGGGCATATCTTTGTCATATGGTGCGATCGCAAGAAATGCTGGGCTACATTATGTTATCTCTTCACAACGTTACGGAATTAATTCGTTTTACCCAACAAATCCGTCAATCAATCTTTGCGGGTACTTTTGCTACAGAATTTGCCAGTTGGCTAAATGAATAGAAATTGAGGAACAATTAAACTGATAAAAAGAAATTGTAAAACGGTGTATAAAGCTGGGACGCTTAAACTAAACTTACAGGTAGAGTTCGCGCTGACATACAAAACATATGGACAATTTCAAACTTTGGCAACGCTACCAGGATTGGCTTTACTACAATCAAGATTTAGGATTTTATTTAGATATTAGTCGAATTACTTTTGATGATGCCCTAGTTGCGGAGTTAAAACCTAAATTTGACAGGGCATTTAAGGATATTGAAGCCTTAGAAGGTGGTGCAATCGCCAACCCTGATGAAAACCGTATGGTTGGTCACTACTGGTTGCGCGATCCAGACTTAGCTCCCACCGCCGAACTAAAACAAGATATTATCGATACCAATAATAGCGTCATCGAGTTTACGAAGAAGGTTCACAGTGGAGAAATTTCCCCCCCCAGCGGCGGTAAGTTTACCGATATTCTTTCTATTGGTATCGGAGGTTCGGCTTTAGGACCACAGTTCGTAGCACAAGCCCTCGCTCCCAACGATCCACCATTAAAAATTCATTTTATTGATAATACCGATCCTGCGGGTATTGACAAAGTTATTGCGGGTATTGGCGATCGCCTTAACACTACTTTAGTCTCGGTAATTTCTAAATCGGGAGGTACTCCCGAAACTCGTAACGGGATGCTAGAGGTTAAGAAAGTATACACCGACAATAATCTCGATTTTGCAGCACACGCCTTTGCCATTACAGGAAAAAGCAGTAAGCTTGAGGCGATCGCCGACCGAGATGGCTGGTTAGCTATTTTTCCTATGCGTGATTGGGTGGGAGGAAGAACTTCAGAATTGTCTCCCGTCGGTTTAGTCGCTGCTGCTTTGCAGGGAATTGATATCAGGGCGATGTTACAAGGAGCGAAAGCAATGGATGCTTTAACTCGCAAACCTAGCCTTAAAGATAACCCTGCTGCACTATTGGCTATGGCTTGGTATGGGGCTGGACATGGTAGGGGGGAAAAAGACATGGTAATTTTGCCCTATAAAGATAGCCTACTTCTTTTTAGTCGCTATCTCCAACAGCTTATTATGGAATCGTTGGGCAAGGAAAAAGACCTTGATGGAAAAGTAGTCAATCAGGGTATTGCAGTATATGGTAACAAGGGTTCAACCGATCAACATGCCTATGTTCAACAACTTCGAGAAGGAGTAAATAACTTTTTCTTGACCTTTATTGAGGTGTTGGAAGATCGTAGAGCCGACTTTGTTGAAATTGAACCAGGAATCACCTCTGGAGACTATCTCAAAGGGTTTTTGCTTGGCACTCGCACTGCACTAAACGACAAGCAAAGAGATTCGATTACAATTACTATTCCCCAAGTTGACGAGCGTATTGTTGGCGCGTTGATTGCTCTTTATGAAAGAGCCGTTAGTATTTATGCTTCTTTGGTAAATATTAATGCTTATCACCAGCCAGGAGTAGAAGCAGGTAAAAAAGCTGCTGCATCGGTGTTGAATATTCAAAGACAAGTAGTAGAAACTCTCAAACAAGCATCATCTCCTCTATCTTTGGCAGAATTAGCCAGTAAAGCTGGTATAAGTGATGAAATTGAGACAGTTTATAAAATTGTGCGCCATCTTGATGCGAACCAGCGAGGTATCTTAATTCAAGGTCATATCGGCTTGCCAAGTACAGTTAAAGCTTCTTGGAAGGGTTAAAGCTAAACTATTTTTGTTAAAAATAATTATTACGGCGATCGCCCAAAATATTTAACTTATGCAAGTTATTATGACAAGGCGATCGCTTTTCTGTGTAGTAAAGAAATAAAGAAATCAATTGTTGAGCCTGGGCTACTTTTTTAAAATTTTGACCGATTGGACTTCGGCAATATCTCGAATTAAGGGGATTCTTGATTGAACATAAATATAAATATCAATAAGTTCAGAGTTACTCAACAGCATTTGCGCTTTTAGCTGTTCTAAAGTGTATTTAATAATCTCAGCATCACTCATTTTAGACGAAATGACAGTTTCTTCCTGCTCAATAATTAGCCAGAGAAGCTCTAGCTTTAAAGAATCCAACATAATATTTTTGCTAGCTTAAAAATGGATATTTATAAAAAGGAGGATAAATTTTTCCGAAGCATATTGAATCGGAAAGGGTTTGATTTAAACGCTTATTTTAAATATAAAGCAATTATTAAGCATTTGTAATTTTTATTTAACAAAAATCATTGGTTGTTAACATTTTGGTCTAAGGCTCTCTCCTTCAATGTGAGGTAAGACAACAGTAAAGGTTGTTCCTTTTGTTATGGTACTGTCTACATTAATTTGTCCTTGGTGATTGTCCACGATTGCTTTAGCAATTGCTAGTCCCAAACCTGCACCAGTAGAAGTGTTGATGTTACGTTGAGCAGAGCGAGCAGGATCGGCACGATAAAAGCGATCGAAGATATGACCCAAATCAGCCTTAGGGATACCTTTACCGTTGTCTTTAACTTTTACCTGTAGTTCGTATTGACGGTTACTTTCCCTCACTCTGATGGTTTTGGGTAAGGCTTTAATTATTTCTAATTCAATTTCTACCGAAGCATCTTGGGAAGATTCTGCTGGCTTATTAGTATGTTCGATCGCATTAGCAATTAGGTTGGTAAACAAACGAGATAGCTGATCCCAGTCTCCTTGAATTGTAAAAATATCCTCTTCATTAAATTCTTCCTCTAGTTTTGGCTCAACTATGTGTAGAGACAGAAATAAACCTTTTTGGGTAGCAGCAATGCGTTGTTCTTCAATTACATCGATCAATAACGCATCTAGAGGTACAGACTGCCATTCCTGCTGTACTATGCCGCTATCAGCACGAGCTAAAAACAGCAAATCGTTAACTAATAGTCCTAATTTTTGATTCAAACGTTCATTAATTTGTAGCTGTATTTGCTGTAGTTGAGGCTCGGCTTCAGGATAAGCCAATGCCATTTGCACATTGGTTTGGATCGTTGCAATGGGATTACGCAATTCATGGGAAGCAGCGGCGGTAAACTGTTTCAAACTAGAATAAGAAACCTGGATAGGCTCGATGGCAATACCCGATAAAAACCAGCCGATTCCTCCTACAGAAAGAATCATCAGACTAATGCCAATAATCAGATCTTTGGTCAATTGGTTAATTGGTTTGGTTACTTCAAACCAAGGATGACTTACCCGCAAATACCCCAAAACACGATGTTCTAGTTCAACTTTCTGCACAATCTGACGCACAATGCGATCACGATTTAAATAGACTGTTTCTCCTTTACGATGAAAGTGCAAAGGATAATCTATGGGTTGCTCAAAAGTAGACCAAAGTAGCTCTTGTTCGGGATTAAACCATTCTAAATCGATGCGATCGTCTTCTACGCCTTTGACATTTCTATTGAAGCTAGCATCCACATTTACCCCATATCTACCCCTCGTTTCCGCTAGGGGCTGGATTACCAAAGAGCGATCGACTACCTCAACAACGTGTTTTAAAGTGTCATCTATACGATCTACTAAAGTAGTTCGGACATAGAAATATATCACCAGAGCAAATAGCAACAGTAATACGGCAGTTACCGCGGTGTACCATAAAGCCAGACGACGGCGAGTTGATTGAAATAGTAAGTTCATTTACAAAATGTTGAATGTTGATTATTCGATGTTGAATAATAAATAGAGATAAAGAT
>CAKZYI010000066.1 GCA_937884735.1 uncultured Pleurocapsa sp. | reverse complement strand
CCAAATCTAGAATTTCACAAGCCTCAATTAATAGTTTGTGAAGATGAGGAAGTTGTTTTTCACTCACTAAAACGCTAGAAGCAATATTGTTGAGATAAAAAAACTGTTCGGCTACTGAACCCAAGACACTGCGGATAGCAATGTCTATTCCTGGCAGTTGCTTTAAAGTATTTGTCGCCTGTAGATCGAGAGGATGGCGAAAAAGATCTGCTTGTAAACCGATTAAAGTTCTTTTATTGGTAGTCATAGGGAAAAATTTAAAAATGTCTAGTTTCTTGATTTATGTAAAGGATCGCAGCGTATCTCTATCATAAAACCATCTGGATCGTAAAAGTAAAAACCTCTACCTGTCGGGCGAGTTACTACCTCCGATGCGATCGTAATTTGATTCTGTTTAATAACTTCTACTGCATTGTCAAATAACTCTGGGGCAACATCAAAAGCCAAATGATTGGCGCGGGTAAATTGCTTTTCGGGACTGGGATCTGGGGGAGATAAATCTGGTTCGGCAAATAAGTCAATAATCATGCCATCGGGTGTTCTAAAATTAGTTACTTTTCCCGCTGCTTTGAGCTTTACTAGGGTTGAAGGGACTTCTTCTCCTTCAAGCTCGTGTAAGCCTAAAATATTGCCGTAAAAATGCCGTGATGCTGTCATATTTTTAACATTAAAAGCAATATGATGCACCTGTCTTAATTTCCCAACTCCAATACCCACAAAGTTTAGCTGTTGTTCTAACACCATCTTTTTTCTTTCATTTTAAAATATCTTTCTTTATATCAATCCATGTCCTAAAAATTGGAACGGTTGATATTTGATTAAAAAGGAAAAGTACAATCGGAACTTTTAACCTTAAGATTTAATCATAGTTACTCAAGTTGAGTTGTTATTTCTATTTTCTTTTATATGTATGTTTTTAGGTTTATTGTCTTCTACGCGATCGCTTAAGATATTTACTACAGCTATAGTTATTGCCTTAATCGTTATTTCAACTCCATTATCCTTACAGGCTCAGTCTCCAGCTAAACAAGGAGAAATTACGTTAAAATCCGACGTTCAAGAGTCTAATTCTCAAACTGGCATCATTACCGCCAAAGGTAACGTTAAAATCGATTATCCTGCTCGGCAAATTCAGGCTACTGCTGCCCAGGCGCAATACTATAGTCGCGAACGCCGTTTGGTATTGACAGGAGATGTTTATGTAATTCAAGAAGGAAATAGTATGCGAGCGGAAACCTTAACTTATTTGCTGGATGAAGAACGTTTTATAGCTACTCCTCAAAGCGATCGCCAAGTAGAATCAACTTACATCATTTCCGATCCAGAATAAACTAATAATTTAATCTCAAAAAAGTTGTGGCTTTAGTTTTAGAAAACATTCACAAATCCTATGGTAAGAGAAGCGTAGTACATCGAGTCAATCTCCAAGTGTTGCCAGGGGAAATTGTCGGACTTCTTGGACCAAATGGTGCAGGTAAAACCACCACATTCTATATTGCTACAGGTTTAGTCAAGCCCAATGAAGGTAAGGTAACACTTAACGACAAAAACATAACGTCTCTGACTCTTCACAAGCGAGCGCGTTTAGGTATGGGATATTTAACTCAACAAGCCAGTATTTTTCGTAATTTAAGCGTTGAAGATAATATTTTGTTGGTTTTAGAGCAAACAGGGATTCCTCGTCCAGCTAGAAAAGTTCGTTTGCAGCAGTTATTACAGGAATTTCGTTTGGAAAAAGTCGCTAATACTTTAGGCTCTCTTGTATCAGGAGGAGAAAGACGGCGTACTGAATTAGCTCGTGCTTTAGCCGCAGGATATAAAGGTCCTAAGTATCTATTATTAGACGAGCCTTTTGCAGGAGTAGATCCTATCGCCGTTGCCGAAGTGCAGCAAATTATTGCTAAATTACGCGATCGCCAAATAGGGAGTCTTATTACCGACCATAATTTCCGCGAAACCTTAGCGATTACAGACCGCGCTTATGTAATGCGGGATGGTCAGATACTGGCATCTGGTACAGCAGAAGAGTTATATGGTAATCCTTTGGTTAAACAATATTACCTCGGTGATAACTTTCAACAGTAGATTCTGAAGATTTTTACCTCAAAGCGATCGCTTTGGGAAGGAGTAAGTCTCGTTACGATACAAAAAACTTTTATAACTTTAAGAGAAGTTTATAATGAAGCAGATATTTTTTTGTCGATA
>CAKZYI010000065.1 GCA_937884735.1 uncultured Pleurocapsa sp. | reverse complement strand
ACATACTCACGAAGGGGGTAAAATTCCTCCCTTTGGAGAGATATTGCCTTGCGAACAAAATACCCTGGCAGACTTTTTTGGGACGGGAATGAAGACTTATAGCTTCAAAGAAATGGCGTTTTCTCAAGATCTTAAAAATCAAAATCTTGACGATCCTGATTTGTTTTTTCCCTATCGAGATGATGGCAAATTAGTTTGGGAAGCGATTCACAAATTTGTGAGAGAATATGTCAGCCTTTATTATAAATGCGATCGCGATGTAGCCAGGGATTCAGAATTGCAAACATGGGGAGATGAAATCGGTGGTAGTTTGGCTGAAAACAAGATGGGAATTCCCGATTTTCCTCGCCAATTTCATAATGTTGATGAAGTCGTAGAAACAATAAGCAATATTATCTTTCTCGCCACAGCCCAACATAATTGCGTACACTATAGTTTGTATCAATATGTGGCTTTCGCTCCCAACATGCCTTTTAGTTTGATGTCTCCCCCTGACACAGATTTAGATACCCCTCTGTCTCAAGAATATTTAAGTCAACTAATGCCTCCTTTGAAAAATGTATTAGTTCAAAGTCTGGGTTTTTATCTCAACTATATTCAATCTAATAAAATTGGGGATTATAAATTAAGTCAATTTGATCGCCAGGCATGGGAAACGATCTCTAAGTATCAACAAAAACTAAAAGAAATCTCTCAAGAAAATAATCTGAGAAATAAACAACGTACTTTTGATGGGGAGAAATCGATGTTTCATTATTATTTGATGATTCCACAATATATGGCAAACAGTATTACCAGTTAATTGTTAAGCTATTTATTCTTATTTGGTATTAATTAAAAGGGAGATGGAATGAGACAGGCGATCGCTAACTACCTTCTGACTGAGAAGATTTATGAAAGTGCTAGCTCAGAAGTATATCGTAGTGTCAGAGAGTCAGACGGTCAAGCTTTTGTCCTTAAATTGCTTAAGCAAGATTATCCCTCTCCCCAAGAATTAACTCGCTATAGGCAAGAATACAAAATTGTTCGCCAATTAAATATTGATGGAGTCATCAAAGCTTATAGCTTAGAATCAGAACGAAAAAATCCCGCCATTGTTCTCGAAGATTTTGGTGCAGAATCTTTAGAAAGATTGATGCAGAATTCTCTTTTATCTTGGTTAGTAGGAGAATTTCGGACAAAGATCCAAGAATTTTTGCATTTGGCGATCGCTATTACAGAAATATTGGGTCAAATTCATGCTGCCAATATTATTCACAAAGATATAAATCCGTCTAATATTCTTCTCAATCCAAAAACCAAAGAAGTCAAAATTATTGACTTTGGTATTTCTACGATCCTGACGGTAGAAAATCCGATTCTCAAACATCCGAGTGTTCTTGAAGGTACTTTGGCATATATATCTCCAGAACAAACGGGAAGAATGAACCGCTCCCTAGACTTCCGTACCGATTTTTATTCTTTGGGAGTCACTTTTTATGAGTTATTAACAGGAAAACTCCCTTTTGACACGATAAATGTCATGGAGCTAGTTCACTGTCAAATTGCCAAACAGTCCACTCCCCCTCGCGAATTAATCTCCATCCAAGATCGAGAAGATTTACCTGCAACAATCTCAGATATTGTGATGAAATTGATGGCGAAAACAGCAGAAGAGAGATATCAAAGTGCTTGGGGATTAAAAGCAGATCTAGAAGAATGCCTCCGACAGTGGGAGACAAAAAACTCCGTTACAGATTTTACTTTGGGTTCTCAAGATATTCCTCTTGATTTTCATATTCCCCAGAAACTCTATGGTAGGGATAGAGAAATCGAAATTTTACTAAATGCCTTTGAGACAGTTACCGCAGGAGATATAACTACAACCAAAATGATGCTGGTGGCTGGTTATTCTGGCATTGGCAAGTCAGCTTTAGTCCAAGAGATTTATAAACCCATCACCCAAAAGCAAGGCTATTTTATTGTTGGCAAATTCGATCAGTTTCAGCGCAATGTTCCCTACTCGGCGATTGTTTATGCCTTTCAAGGATTGGTTAAGCAATTGCTGACGGAAAGCTCAACTCAACTCAACCAATGGCGAGTCAAACTTCTAAATGCTTTAGGAAAAAATGCAGGAGTAATTATCGATGTCATTCCCGAAATAGAATTAATTATTGGCAAACAGCCAGCAGTATCACCATTAGGCGCGACGGAATCCCAAAATCGTTTTAATCTTGTTTTTCGCAACTTTGTCCGAGTATTTTGCGCGAGGGAGCATCCTCTGGTAATTTTTCTCGACGATTTACAGTGGGTAGATTCGGCAACTCTAAAGTTAATTGAACTAATAGCAACAGACTATGACTTAAGATATCTGTTTCTGATTGGAGCGTATCGAGATAATGAAGTTAATGTTTACCATCCCTTACAAACTACTTTAGAAGAATTACAAAAGCAAAAAATTGCGATCGCTGCTGTAACTTTAAAATCTTTAAATCGAAATTGCGTTAGCCAAATTTTACTGGAAACCCTCTATAGCGATCGCATTGCAGTACAGCCTTTAGCCACATTGGTAATGCAAAAAACTGGAGGTAATCCTTTTTTTGTTAATCAATTTTTAAAAACTCTTTATCTGGAAAATTTAATCAATTTCGATCTCGAAAGTCTAGGGTGGCAATGGGATTTTGCCCAAATTGAAGCAATGGACATCACAGATAATGTGGTGGAATTAGTGATTAATGAGGTTAAAAGACTTCCTCCCCCGACTCAAACCATCCTTTCTCTTGCAGCCTGTATTGGAGCATTTTTCGACTTGGATACTCTATCAATCGTAGGGGAAGAATTTCCTTCGACAATCTTCGATCTTCTCTTGCCCGCAGTGCGATCGGGTTTGATTGTGCCTTTGTCGGAATTAGATACACAACTTTCAATTCAAGATTATAAATTTAGTCACGATCGCATTCAACAGGCTGCTTATGCCTTAATCGAAAACAGCCAAAAAACAAGTATTCATCTACAAATTGGCAGACTTTTACTCGATAATCTTCCTACCCAAGAAATCTCAGAAAGACTATTTGAAATAGTCGATCATTTTAATCTAGGTAGAGAATCGATTACAGATACAGAAGAAAAGACTAAACTAGCAGGATTAAACTTACAAACTTCTCAAAAAGCCAAGCAAGCAACCGCTTATGGTGCTGCTCTAGAGTATATAACTGTGGGAATTGAATATTTACCAGATGATAGCTGGAGCGACAATTATCAACTAACCTCGGAACTTTATCGAGAAAAGTGCGAACTTGAGTATTTAAATGGTAATTATCCTGAGTCAGAATCTTTAATTCGATTGCTTTTAACTAAAGCAAATTTATCCTTAGAAAAGGCAGATATTTATAACTTTCTAATTTTACTTTACACCATACAAGGTAAATATTTAGAAGCCCTAGATGAGGGTCGCCAGGCTTTACAATTACTCAAGATAGACTTGCCACAAGATAATTATTTAAATGCTTTAGATATAGAAATTTCCGCAGCTAAGAAAAATTTAGCCAACAAACGAATTTCTGACCTAGTTAATGCCCCAGAGATGAAAATCTCCGAGAAAAAAGTTGCAGTTAAATTATTAATTAATCTACTTACTCCTGCTTACTTTTTAGACCAGAATTTATTTGCTTTAATTACTACTAAATGTTCCAATCTTTGTTTTGAATATGGAGCAATTCCCGAAGCAGCAATGGCTTATAGTTGCTATGGCACGATTTTAATTTGGCATTCTAATGAATCTCAATTGGCTTACGAATTGGGCCAATTGAGTCTAAAAATAAGCGATCGCTTTAATGATTTGGCTTATAAATGCCGAGCCTGCAACATGTTGGCAAATCATATAACCCCTTGGGTTAAACATAGTAGATTTACTCAATCTATCAACGATGAAGCTTATAAAGTTGGTCTAGAATCAGGAGACATCCAATTTGTCGGTTTTTCAACTATTAATAAAATTAGCAATCAATTTTTTTCAAGTAATAATTTAGAAGACATTTTAGTCACTTTGCCTAGTTCGATCCAGTTTGCGACAAGACCAAAAAATATTACGGTTCTCGATACTCTTTTAGCTCGGCAACTAACAATTTTTAATTTAACTGGTAAAACTCAAAATGAACTTTCTTTTCATAATATTACCCTGACAGAAGAAGAATACATTACCAATTGTGAATCAAATCAAAACTACTATTCTCTTTGTATTTACTATATTCTAAAAGCGCAAATTCTCTATCTTTATAATCGATATGATTCTGCATTATTATATTCGGTCAAAGCCGAAAAACTTTTACCTATTATTCGAGGTTTAATTCCCGAAGCGGAACATAACTATTATTCCTCACTGATTATGCTAGCTCTTTATTTAGAAGCTACAGAACAAAAACAACAAGAATATAGACAAAAGCTAAAATTCAATCAAAAACAAATCAAAAATTGGGCGAATAATTGCCCTGCTAACTTTTTACATAAGTATCTTTTAATTCAAGCTGAAATATATAGAATTGAAGGACAAGACTTAATGGCGATGGAATTGTACGATCGCGCCATTGCTTCGGCGGGGGAACATGAATTTATTCAGAATGAGGCTTTAGGCAATGAATTAGCGGCTAAGTTTTGGACGAGCAGGCATAAACCTGATTTTGCCCGACTCTATCTAAAAAAAGCCCATTACGGCTATCAGCTTTGGGGAGCCAAACGCAAAGTTGACAATTTGGAAGCCAACTATCCCCATTTATTCTCTGAAATAATTACTACAATCACAACTGACACTCGCACTTTCCATAAAGTCACTCATAATACTTCTACTAGCAGCTCAGGTGCACTCGATCTAACTAGTGTAATTCAAGCATCCCAGGCTTTGGCAGGGGAAATT
>CAKZYI010000064.1 GCA_937884735.1 uncultured Pleurocapsa sp. | reverse complement strand
ATGCATAGATGACTATGTTATGACAAGTTATGGCTATATTAATACCATAAAGTCAACATAAATAACTTATGGTAATCCTACAAATGATTGGTTGGCTTTGATACGGCTTATTGAACGCTGAATTTTTGATAGCTTGGTTGATTATTGAATGCAATTTGATTGCGTCCCAATTTTTTGGCTTGATAGAGTAGCTTATCTGCACTTTCAATCAGATTGACTGTTGATTGCTGAGGATTGGGAACTATTGTGGAAATACCCATGCTACAGGTGACATATTTACTGACCATAGATTGTCGATGTGGTAATTTTCGTTGAGCCAATTTTTGCTGAATGTTATTGGCGATAAATAAAGCACCCTCGGCATCTGTGTTCGGTAAAATTATGGCAAACTCTTCGCCTCCATAACGAGCAACAAAATCCGTCGATCTTCTGCTGTGCTTTTGTAGTATCGTAGCTATTTGCTGTAAGCACAGATCGCCTTGTTGATGACCATAAGAATCGTTATAGGCTTTGAAATAATCTACATCACAAAAAATTAAGGATAAAGGTTGTTGTTCCCTCATCAATCTTTTCCATTCATTACTTAAAACCAAGTCAAAGTAACGTCGATTGGAAATACCTGTTAATCCATCCAAAATTGCTAACTGCTGTAGTTTTTCATTGGCTGTTTGCAATCGACACCATAGTTGAGACTGTTGAATTGCAATAGTTACTTGGGTAGTCAATTTTTGTAAAAAGCCAATTTCCCAATCTTGCCATTTTCGAGGGGTGCTTGTATTGTAGGCAATCAACATTCCCCATATTTCTTCTGATGGCTTTTGGATATCATCTTGCTGAATTATAGGATGAGTCAAATTATGATGTGTGTATTCTTTTGGTTCGCCAACATAAATAGGTAAACTTAAATAAGACCTGGCTAATTTCTGACTTGCAGCAGAGTATTTTTGTAAGGCGATCGTGCGGGTATCGGCTACAGCTTTTACACGAATCGATTGAGACTTTAATGATTTTAAAGAATGCAAGTCCACAACAGAAATAAACTGAGCAACAGTATACTGTGCTGATTTCTTGTCTAAAGAAGAAGACACAACAGATATATCTTCTAGCCGATCTGATTCGCAACGATAGATTAATACTTGTTCCGTATCGAGAAACTGCTGTATCTCTTGGACAGTAGTCTTGAGAACTGTTTCTAGATCGATAGAATTGCGGATTTTATCTACCATCTTTTTCATCAGCGCCTGTTGGCGTTCGTCAAATTCAATGCGCTGACGTTCGATCGCATATTGAATTGAGCGAGATAATATTTCTCCTGTAAGCTCGCTCTTAATTAAATAGTCCTGGGCTCCACTGCGAAGAGATTTGACTGCTAAATTGGCATTATAAGCAGTGGTTAGAATGATAGTTGGCAATTGAGGAGCTTTTTGCTGCACCATTTCTAAGCTGTTTATTCCTCGACTGTCTGCCAAAGCCATATTTAACAAGACAACATCAAAGCTATCCTGGTTTAATTTAGCCACAGCATTCTCTATTTTTTGGACATGCTGTATATCAGGTTGACAACAATGTTCTTTCAGCATCTTGCCGATTTGATTTGCATCCGTTATATTATCTTCGATTAGTAATATTTTCAAAGCTTTATTGTCCAATATTCCAGTTTTGACTAAATAAGTGTTGGTTGAATAGAGATAGGCAAATTTAAGGTCAAAAAGTCTTTTTTCAAGTTTCAAGTCAGGTAATATTTAACTTCTCGTTAAATATACAAGTGAGATTTTTCAAAAGCTTTATATTTATTTAAGCTATTATATTAGTTTTTTATGCTCGACTGCCGAACTTATTTTAAAAGTATGTATGTGACTTATTAGATTATGTATATTTTTGCCAAAATTCACATTGGGGAAGTTGACTCGAACTGACGTTAAATTAGTACTGGAATTTTCTATTTCAATTAAAAAACTTACCCTTTGTCCAAAAAGCTAATAGATTGAAACAAAGGATAAGTTTTAACGAGTTACCAAAAATTGACTGAATGTATTTATTACTTGTAGCTTCTTTGAGTCAATTCAACATTGTCAAATTGCAACTTTTCTTTTTGTAAAACTGGAACTTTTTGCTCTCCTTGATATTGCCAAGCAGCAACATAAGAATAATATTCGTCATTACGCTGTGCTTCTCCTTCTGAAGTTTGACATTCCTCGCGAAAATGCGCGCCGCAAGATTCTTGACGATCTAGAGCATCCCTTGCCATCAATTCGCCCAACTCCAAAAAGTCGGCAACTCTTCCTGCAAATTCAAGATTCTTGTTAAATGTATGAGGATCGCCTGGAATAGTAACATTTTGCCAAAATTCATCTTTTAATTCTGAAATCAGAAAAATCGCCTTTTCCAAACCAGCTTGATTGCGGGACATTCCCACATAATCCCAGAGAATTTTACCTAATTGACGATGAAACTGAGTAACAGTTTTATTGCCTTTGATACTTAATAGCTTGTCTACTTTGATATTTACATTATTTTCGGCATCAGCAAATGCAGGATGAGAAGTATCTACTGGAGGGAGATCGGTACTAGCAATGTAGTTGCCCAAAGTATAGGGAATGACAAAATAACCATCGGATAAACCCTGCATTAAAGCACTCGCACCAAGACGATTTGCGCCATGATCGGAAAAATTGGCTTCTCCTAAGACGTGCAAGCCAGGAATTGTACTCATGAGGTTATAGTCAACCCACAAGCCGCCCATAATGTAGTGTACTGCGGGATAAATACGCATAGGTACTTCATAAGGATTTTCTCCTGTAATGCGCTCGTACATTTGAAACAGGTTATCATAGCGATCGCTAATTACATCTTTGCCCAATTTTTTAATAGAATCGCGGAAATCAAGATACACTGCTAATCCAGTCTCTCCCACACCCTTTCCTTCATCCGTAACTTGTTTGGCATTGCGAGAAGCCACATCGCGAGGGACAAGATTACCAAAGCTGGGATATCTAGTTTCTAAATAATAATCTCTTTCTGCTTCGGGAATGCGATCGGGATGGCGTTTGTCTCCTGGCTGTTTTGGTACCCATACTCGCCCATCATTCCGCAACCCTTCACTCATTAAGGTCAACTTGGACTGATATTCTCCAGACACAGGAATGCAGGTGGGGTGGATCTGAGTGTAGCAAGGATTTGCAAACAAAGCACCTCGTTTATAACACCGCCACGCAGCAGTGACATTAGAGTTGCGGGCATTGGTAGAAAGATAAAATACATTGCTATAGCCCCCCGTACAGAGTAGCACTGCATCACCTGCATAGCGTTCTATTTTCCCCGTAAGCAGGTTGCGAACAACAATTCCCCTAGCTTTTTGGTCAATTAACACTAAATCTAACATCTCACAACGGGGAAACATCTCTATTTTCCCTGCGGAAATTTGGCGAGACATAGCACTGTATGCTCCCACCAACAGCTGATGTCCTGTTAGTCCTTTGGCATAAAAAGTACTCGATACCTGAGCTCCGCCAAAAGAGCGATTGGCTAGTAGCCCGCCATATTCACGGGCAAAAGGCACGCCTTGGGCTACACACTGATCGATAATTTGATTGCTGATCTGCGCCAGACGATGTACATTAGCTTCGCGAGAACGATAGTCACCACCTTTAATGGTGTCATAAAACAAACGCCAAACAGTATCACCATCATTGGGATAATTCTTTGCTCCATTGATTCCTCCTTGGGCTGCAATGCTATGGGCGCGACGGGGAGAGTCTTGAATACAAAAGCTTTTGACGTTGTAACCTAATTCCGCCAGGGTAGCCGCAGCAGAAGCACCAGCCAAACCAGTACCAACAATTAAAATAGTGTGCTTTTTTTTATTAGCTGGACTAACTAATTTACAGCGATCTTTATAGTTGTCCCATTTATCTTGGAGTCTTCCAGGAGGAATTTTAGGATCGAGTTTCATGCCAGCAATATGTTCCGTCTTCATACTATTAAGATCGTTATACATTTTAGATTATGAGTTAAAACATACTAAGTTTCCACCGCAAAGTTTACAGAATCGATTTGCTAACTTGGCTTTTGTTGTTCCATTGTCTGAATTTAAACTCAGATTAAAATGAGGTATATTACGCGATGTGCAACTTGTAGAGATGATTAATCTTCTCCCCCCTTATGAGATCCCTCCCAAGCCCTCCCCCAAGCGTGGGGAGATTAGAGGGGGCTGGGACTTTTAAAAGTCGCACAGGGCGTGCATATTACAAAATTTTGCATATGCCAAGAAAATAGTTTCTCAGTATAAGCTACCTGAGTAGAACTTTTGCTTTTTATTTTTTCTCTTTTTCCTAATTTTTACAGAGCAATCAATGTTTAAGTTCTAAAACTATGAAAATTATGTGGCTGATTTTTACTATCCTATTTATTATGTTTGTAAAATTTGACCATAAGTGTTTGATGAGATACTTGGAGCGACAAAGGTAAAGATGGGGAACAATCAGACTGTGGTAGTCATTACAGGTATGCACCGATCTGGTACGTCTCTGACTACCTCATTGTTGCAAAGTGCAGGAATATTTGTAGGCGATCGCCTTTTAGGTAATAATTTAAGTAACCCCAAAGGACATTTTGAAGATCTCGATTTTGTTGAGTTTCATCAAAGTCTTCTTCAGTCTCAGGGTGTATGTAGCGAAGGTTGGACAGATAACACTGCTAAAGAAATTCCAGCAAAGTATTTAGATATTGCTCAAAGTCTAATCTCTCAAAGAAGTAACCATCCAAACTGGGGCTGGAAAGATCCTCGCACGACTTTATTTCTAGATTTTTGGTCAGAGCTTATTCCTGATGCTAAATATGTTTTTGTATATCGCTCTCCTTGGGAAGTAGTAGATTCTTTATTTCGTCGTGGAGATCTGCTGTTTCAAACCGATCCTGAAACAGCTATCAAAACCTGGGGTAACTACAATCAAAGAATTATCGATTTTTGTAATTCTACATCTCAGCCTTGGGTTTTATTAAGAATAGAAGATGTAATTAGCAGTCCTCAATTTGTCATTAATTCTGTCAATCAAAAACTAGACCTTAATTTGCGATCGCCACACAATCTTTATGATGATTCTTTGTTTAAAAAAGGTACGATCAATCTTTATAAAGCAGGATTAGTCCAGAAGTATTTTCCTCAAGCATTCAAACTTTATTTAAAACTACATTCGTTGGCTACCTTAATGGAAAACGCTAACGCTACCATTGAAAAGCCGACTAAACTACCTTGGTTTTGGCAAAATTGGCTAGACAAACCTGTTAGTAGAATCAAAACTATTAGATATTGGTCAAGACTAAAACGATCTATTAATTACTAATTCTCTCCTGGATTAAATTGGTTTTTAAGCTACTTACAAAAATAAGTAATGAGCAGATACTTATTACTCATTATTCATTACTCATTACTTATTACTCATTATTTATATGACTAACTTGCTACCTTTTCGGGTTCTGGTTTGGAAGCAATGTAATTAGCTAATTGAGTATTAATTTGTTCGCGGACAATAAAACGATACTCGGTGAAATGTTCTAAATATGCACATAGAGTCATATAAATCTCTAGCTGACGTGGTTTCTTAATCAAGACTTGAATTAAATTGCTCCAAAACAGCAGCCTAGTTTTAGCAATGACTCCTTGCTTCCAAAGCAATAAGCCAAGGGCGCGGATTGTCTTCCAACTTGGTCTTTTTGAGACGACATTTTTCGCTTCTCCCAACTTCATATAGTAGTCAAAGATCCTGGTTAGATATGCTGCTGGATCGTACAATTCCCAGAAAGCATTGACGTATTCAGTAGCAATTTCTTCAATATCTCTAGTAGGCACAAAGTTCATTAGTGTAGTCTGATTGATATTGGCACTAGAGTTGACCAATCTACCTTCTTTTTCTAATCTAGTCCACAAGGCAGTGCTGGGCAAAGCTTGAAGCATACTAAACATTGCCAAAGGAATATTGGTCTGATTGACAAATTGGACAATGCGATCTCCAGCTTTGGGCTTTTCACCATCAAAACCAATAATAAACCCTGCCATTACCTGCATTCCTGCTCTAGTGATTTTATCAATAGATTCAGTAAGAGGATCGCGGGTGTTCTGGAATTTGTTGGTTAAAGCTAGACTATCTTGGTCGGGGGTTTCGATTCCTAAAAATACTTTTTTAAAGTTACATTCCACCATTAGCTTCATCAACTCGTCATCTTGAGCGAGATCGACCGAAGCCTCTGTTGTTAAACCAAAAGGATATTCTTTTTCTGCCATCCAAACTTTTAGTTCTTTAAGCAGTAATTTAACGTTGCGTTTGTTACCAATAAAATTATCATCTACCATAAATACTGCCCCACGCCAGCCCAAGTCATAAATACACTCTAGCTCTGCCAATAGCTGCTCTGGAGTCTTGGTACGCGGTTTGCGTCCATAAAGGACAATGATGTCACAGAATTCGCATTGGAAGGGACAACCACGAGAAAATTGCACCGACATATTGTCATATGCAGTCAAATCTAGTAAATCATAGCGAGGAATTGGCGTTTCTGTTACCGCAGGTTTTTCTGCCGCTCTAAATACGCCAGAGCGATCGCCTTTTTCAATTGCTTCAACAAACATTGGCAAGGTGATCTCGCCTTCATCTAAAACAAGAAAGTCGGCTTCAGATACTTCTTGAGGAGAAGTTGTAGCATAAGGACCACCTACTGCTACTAGCTTACCTTTTTGTTTCGCTGCGGCAATTTGAACTAGCATATCCTCTTTCTGGACAATCATTCCCGATATTATGACTAATTCTGCCCAATCTAAATCTGATTCATTAATTTCTTCAATATTGTGGTCTAACAGTCGAAATTCCCATTCTTGAGGCAAAATAGCTGCCACTGTAATTAGACCAAGAGGGGGCATCAGAGCCTTACAGTCTACTAGGGCTAAAGTTTTCTCAAATGACCAGAAACTTTTAGGAAATAGGGGATATATTAATAAAACCCTCATATGTAATGCCTCACACTAAGATTTTGGAGTAACCTTAGCTTATCCTTTTCAATCGGAAAATTGTCATTAAACGTTTATTTAATTCTTAAATATCATTATTAATGGGTCAATTAAGTCTATTTTTGCTAAAAAATTGAGAGCTATAAGCTACAAAAATTTTGCTCTTTAAAATATAAAAACAATCTTAAGACTATTAATTTTTCTGCTCAAAAAATATAGAAAACCTACAGCAAAAAAGTATTGCACAATACCAATAATTTATTTTTTGATATTTTAATTACCTTTATCTGCATTTTCATAGACAACAGTGCCAAAATTCCACTAGGGATCAGTATTTTCCCCGTTGCTTTTACATAAGTGGATTTACATAATAAGAGTTATACTATATTTTCCAACCAATCCTTTAAGCCAAATTATTGATTGGCGATCTCAAATTTAGATATGGAATTAAGCCAAAAATGATAAATCTTTAAAAATAGTCAAACACTATAAGGATTTAGCATAATTGATTTACCATACATAGGGATCGAACATCAATCTAGTGCATAGATAGGTGAAATAGCAAATTGTAGCAAACTTAAGCTTTTTTGAACCATCTTATAGAGATGCTTGTAAAGCACAAAACTAGTTTCTAATATTGGAAAAATATTCCATCTCTTAACTTTTACAACCCAAACACAGCCAAAATTAAAACCATGCTATCCTCAATCAAAAATACTACTCAAAAACCTGCTATTTGTTGTTATGTAAACACATCTACCCATGTAGAAATTGCTCGTATCACGAATATTCCCAATTGGTCTTTTGAACGAGTTGTTTTCCCTGGACAACGTTTGATTTTTGAAGCCCCTTTAGTTGCAAGATTAGAAATTCATACTGGGACGGCAATTAGCTCAATTTTGTCTGAAACTATAGATTGCCAGGAATTACAGTTAACCTCATATTTCCCTGCTTATTCTGCTAGCTAAATTACTAAGTAGAACTTAAATAGCAGGATGGAAAAATATTTTTGATTCCCCAAAGCGATCGCTACTTTTTAGATAGAGCGATCGCTTTTTATATAGCAATGATTTAAACTTATTACACTAAATTTTGTTGGTATAAGTTATTTAAAACCAATGAAATAAAAGATAGACTTTTCCTCAGGTCTCCCAGTCGAACATCTTTGATGTTCCCA
>CAKZYI010000063.1 GCA_937884735.1 uncultured Pleurocapsa sp. | reverse complement strand
TAAAATCTAAGCCATTGGCAGTGCATTGAGCACCTTTAAAACCGATTGGCGATCGCTTGCTAGAGGATTTCTACAAAAAACTTTAGGAAATATTATGATTTGTCTTTACCATAATATATTCTGGCACACTTACGTTAACTGATACTGTTAGGAATTTCAAACATGGGAACTATAATCAGCACCGTAAATATGAAAGGTGGAGTGGGTAAAACTACTCTTACTGTTAATCTTGCTACATGTTTGGCGAAAAGACATAATAAGCGAGTATTAGTTTTAGACTTGGATTCGCAAATAAGTGCGACCTTGAGTTTGGTTTCACCCCATGAATTTGCCAAGTTGCGCAAGAAAAGACGTACTTTGAGCTATCTTCTGGATAATGTTATCAACCCTAACCCTTGGAGTAAATTGGATATCAAAGATATCATTGTGCCCAATATTTGTGAGATTGATGGTTTAGAATTGCTCCCTGGAGACATTGAACTTTATGACGAGTTTCAAGTTTCAGAAATGTTGCATCAACAGGCTTTGGAACATGGCGAACAAGAGTTTCAAAAAGTTTGGGACAATTTTGAAAGAATTTTAATTACGCTTTCTCTATTTGGTATTCAGCCTTTGGAAAGAAGAATTGCTAAACTCAAAGAAAGTCATAAGAACATTCAGCCTTTAGATGTCAAACTTTTAGGTATTGTGTTTATTCTTTCTGCTGGGGGATTGATGGGCAGGTATTATAAACAGGTGATGAAAAGAGTCCGTGATGACTTCTCTACCGAACAATTGTTTGAAAACGCAATTCCGATGGACGTAAATGTTGCCAAGGCGGTTGATATGTTCACTCCTGTTTCTTTGGCAATGCCCAACTCTGGAGGTTCAAAAGCATTTATGAGATTGAGTGACGAATTTTTAGCTAAGGCGTTGATCAAAGAACAAGAATTGGCTGCTGTTACTTGAAACAGTGAAATATATCTATTGGCTATCGCAGATTAAGCATATAGAAAAATTTTTGCTAGGAAATCAATTGTGTATTCTTAGCCAGTTACTTCAGCATGATTATTCAGTGTTACCTGGGTTTGTTTTAAGTAATAGTCTGCTGCGTCAGTTTTTAACTAATTCAGATAATTTCCAGTCTTTGATGCGGGAATTATCTGATTCTTCTTTTAATCTAGATGTTGATGACTATATTGCTTTGCAGTCTGTTGCTCATCGTAGTCGCCATATCATTAATCAAATTTCATTTTCTTCAGAATTAGAGCTTAAGATATTCCAAGCTGCACAACAGCTAAATTCGGATTGTTTAATATTACAACCGTTTTTTTCCCTTCCTTCCGGACAAGACTTAGTAGGTAAAGAATTTTGGCGATCGCATACTTGTAAGACCCATCCTCAAGCTTTGACTCAAACTATTAAAAAAATTTGGTCAGAGTTATTTTCTGCCAGCAGCTTGATTTATCGCAACAGTTTGGGAATAGGAGGGAAAACGATTAATCTCAATATTTTGGTTAGACCACTAAAGAATGCTGTGGCTTCAGGAATTGTAGAAATTACAGCAGACATAATCAGAATTAAAGCAGTTTGGGGTCAGGATCGAAGCTTGCTTCAGGGAGAGGTTGAAAGTGACGAATATTATTTGGATCGTCATACGGGACGTATCTTATCTCGTAATTTGGGTCACAAAAACTATGGCTATCGAATTAGGAACGATCGCACTGAAGCATTAGTAGGTTGTTTGGAAGCATATCTTCCTCATGAAAATCAAACAGAAGCTTACGTTTTAGAGTCTAAAGCGATCGCTCAATTATTTCAATTCACTCAGGAAATTTTACAAAAACAGCCCCAGATCGAGTATTTTCTCTGGACTGCACCAGCAACTGAAGCAGATAGCCCATTAGATTTTTTGATTACTCAGTACGGGGAACATCTTTTAACTTCCATCGATTTATTTTCTCAACATACAACCCCTGTTTTACTACCTTCAACTACAGTAAAGCCTCTATTAACTGGAATACCCGCTGCATCTGGTAAAGTTGTCGCTGAAGTAGTTGTGATTGAAGATCCAAATACTCCTCTAGACTCAATTACTGCTAATTCTATTTTAGTAATCAAAAATATCGTCTCTAAACATATTTCTGCGATCGCTAATGCTAGGGGAATTATTACCGAAACTGGGGGAAAAACTAGTCATGGGGCAATAGTAGCTAGGGAATTGAACATTCCTGCCATTGTTCATGCCGTGGGTGCAACCAATATTCTGACTAATGGCACTAAAGTTTTTCTTGATGGAGGAGCAGGAAAAGTTTATCCTGCCAAGGCAGCACAAGAGTTACCCCCAATCAATTTATCAACAGGCTCTTCATTAAACCGCAATCAGTTGATTGCAACCAAGCTGATGGTCAATATTTCTCAGCCCCAAAGTATTCCCTTGAGCCTCAACTTACCAATAGATGGGGTTGGTTTGTTACGGTCTGAGTTAATGTTGGCGCAAATACTAGCAGACAAATCTCCTGCACAATGGCAGTCACAGTCTTTTCAAACAGAGTTTACCCATAGTTTGAAAAAATACCTAGAGCAATTTTTATCAGCTTTTGCACCCCGTCCAGTTTTTTATCGCTCTCTTGATTGGAGTAGCCAAGAAGCACCTAACTATATATTGGGCAATCGTGGGACTTATAGTTCTTATATAGACCGCACTTTATTTTCTCTGGTGTTTAATGCTTTATCGGCGATCGCCGCAGCTGGCCATCGCCTCTTCAAGTTGATTTTACCGTTGGTTCGCAGCCTAGATGAAGTTAATTTTTGTTACCATCTTTTAGAAAAATCTGGTTTGACAAACAGAGAGTCTTTTCAAGTTTGGATTATGGCAGAAGTACCTTCTGTAATTTGGTTATTACCAGAATATATCAAAGCAGGAGTGCAGGGCATCGCAATTGGTACAAACGACTTGACTCAGCTTCTTTTGGGAGTAGATCGAGAGCAGGCTCATTTTAGCCAGCATGGTTTAAATGCTAGCCATCCCGTAGTGCAAAAAGCGATCGCTCAATTAATTACCGTTGCCAGAGAACACAATATAGATTCCTGTATTTGTGGTCAAGGGGTTGTAGAATATCCTGACTTGATTGATAAGCTGGTTAGATGGGGAATTACCTCTATTTCTGTCGAACCAAAAGCAGTGCCACAAACCTATAAAGCGATCGCTCGCGCTGAAAGAAGAATATTGCTCAATTCCTTAAATTTTCCCTAATTAGAAGAAAATCTACCATTACCATTACCGTTACTACGATTTTTCTTCTTTTGAGTTGTAAAGATAGCTTTACGACGAGTTTCCATGACTACACCAATTTCCTGTCTCAAACGAGTGCTTTCTTCTAAAGCTACTTGTACAGCATCAATTGGTAAAATTATAATTTCTAAATCAGATAGAGCAGTAACTGTTACAGGACTAATTTCTTTGCCAGAAAGTGCCGATTCGCCAAAAAAATCACCAGGAATTAATTGAGCGACTTCCTCATCTCCTATGGAATTCTCTTGGTTGATAGTTACCGATGCCATG
>CAKZYI010000062.1 GCA_937884735.1 uncultured Pleurocapsa sp. | reverse complement strand
CGATGTCACCCTTCCAAGTGGCAAATCTGGTTGGAAAACGAAGAAAAAGCAGAAAATTATGAATTAGCTACAGAACTTTCTTCTAAGCCCATAGGAGAAGATTTAGACCGCTTGATGATGCAATTGACTAATCCTGAAGGGGAAACTAATCAGGCTTCACCATTAAAGAAAAAGCCCAATTTATTAGGAAATTTACAGAAGTTTTTAAAAGCATTGAGTCAGTAATTATTACTGATTGTTTTTATACTGTTAATAACTAATAATTGTGAGTTGAAAAATAAAGAATATTGTTTTTGGTTTGCTGCTAGTGTTTTAGCAGCTATTTTGTTTAGCTTGTCTGGATTAACATTAGCATTTGATTCGCCATATACGGTGCAAGATGATGCTAGACAGCATGTTTTCTGGTTACAGAGATTAAATGACCCTATACTATTTAATAACGATTTGATTGCGGATTATTTTAGTTCTGTTGTTCCCAACGGCTATAAGTTTTTATACTGGTTGGCTAATATAATAGGAGTAGAGCCTTTTTTATTTAACAAAATACTACCTATTTTTCTGGGCATAGCCACGAGCATATTTACTTTTTTGGTTACTCTGGAAATATTTCCAGTACCTTTTGCAGGGTTTGTTTCTAGTTTATTGCTAAATCAGAATCTTTGGATGCTAGATGATTTAGTTTCTGGTACGCCAAGAGCTTTTTTTTATGTCCTGTTTTTAGGTTTTATCTACTTTTTATTGCGCCGTAATTTATTGTTTTGTTCTGTATTTATAGCTCTACAAGGATTATTTTATCCCCAGGTACTATTAATTTCTTCTATTATTCTTTGTCTTAATTTAATTAGTCAGAAGCAAAAAAGATATTTTTATATTATCGGATTAATTATTGCGATCGCCGTTGTTGCTATTTATAAACTACAAACAGCAGATTCCCATGAGGTAATCAGTTTAGAATTAGCCAAGCAGTTACCTGAATTTCGCCTAGGAGGAAGGAATGAGTTTTTCTTAGATAACTTTTGGTCGTTTTGGCTAGTAGGGCAAAGAAGCGGTTATTTACCTAGAGAATGGCAGTATGTTTTATTGTGTTCCTTTGGTTTGTTGTTACCAGTAATAGTTAAATATTCTCGCATTTTTCCTTTGACAAAAGAGATTAAGCCTAAAATAAATATTATCAAACAAGTATTGATCGCTTCATTAATTTTGTTTTGTTTATCCCATTTATTGCTATTCAAGCTACATTTACCAAGCCGCTATCCTCAACATACCTGGAGCATTGTTATAGATCTTGTTGATGGTATTACTATAGCCATAGTAATTGATAAAATTAGCCAGTATAAAAATAATCTACTGCCTCTTATTATGGTTATGGCGATCGCTTTAGGTGCATTACTTTATCCTACCTATGCGGTGCAGTCTTATCCTTATCGATTAGGTTATGTAACGGGAGAATCACCAAAACTATATCAATTCCTGCAACAGCAACCCAAAGATATATTAATAGCTAGTCTTAGTTCGGAGGCTGATTTTATCCCTAGCCTGGCAAAGCGATCGGTGTTAGTTGCTGAAGAATATAGTATTCCTTATCATTGGAGTTACTATCAACAAATGCGTCAAAGAGCAAAAGATTTAATTCAAGCTCAGTATAGCTCTAGTCAACAAGAAATAAATCGGTTTATTGTCAAATATAAAATTGATTTGTGGTTAGTAGATAAGGACGCTTTTGATATTCAATACCTTAAGAATAATTTTTGGTTAAACCAATTCCAACCAGAAACAAATAATGCAATTAATCACCTGCAAGAAAATAATAAATTGTTGATTCAAAATAAAAGCGATCGCTGTACTATTTTTCAGACAGAAAAACTAAATTTGTTGGATGCTAAATGTATCAGTAAAAATTAATTATTGCTTTTTTGCTGTTTACTGAAGTTGTCTTTTTACTTCATATAGAATTAGTGAAGTTGCAACAGCAACGTTTAAAGACTCTACACCATTCATCAAAGGAATTTTAACCTGTTCGTCAGCTAAAGCAATTAATTCGTCCGATAATCCTGCACCTTCATTACCAAGCAAGATCAAACTAGGACAAGTAAAGTCTATATCCCAGTAGCTCTTTTCGGTTTCAGAAGTAGTAGCAATAACCTGTACGCCATTTTGCTGATGTTGTGCCTCTACCTGAGCCAGATTATGCTTGGGAGCCATCGGTAAACCAAACCATTCCCCCACCGAAGCCCGCAATACCTTCGGGTTATGAATATCTACGCTATCTGTACTCAACCACAAGCTATCTACCCCCGTAGCAACTGCACTACGGATAATTGTACCGAGATTGCCAGGGTCTTGTAATTTCTCTAAAGCAATCCCTAACTGGGTTTGAGCAATAATTGGCTCTTGCTTGGTGCGACGAGGCGCGATCGCAACCACACCATCAGGATTAACAGTAGTTGCGATCGCATTTAATACTTCTGTGCTAACTGGCTGTAATTTTAGATCTTTGTTCGCAATTTTTGAGCATAATGACGGATGATTTTCGCGCCATCGATCTGTGTAAAAAATAATATCTAACTTATAATCGACTTGAAAAGCTGCTTCAATCAAATTCGTTCCTTCTAAAAGCAACAGATTTTGCTTTTGTCTTTCCTTGGCACGGTGTAGCTTTCGGGCTTGTTTGACGAGAGGATTTTGAATACTAGTTAGAATTATATTTTTCACAAGCTATTGACGAATAGCATTATTCAAAGTAATACTTTGGTTGCTAATAGTGATGTGGAACTTATTATTAGCAATTCGAATGTATGAAGCAAATACGCTTAATCTAAGTCAGAGCGCGTCTACCAGTTCCAATCATTCCGCATAAAACTTTATATCCACAGGCTCTTATTATGATTGACTTTTAATATTAATGTCAAATTTCGAGCAATCTTTAATTATTGCCCTTTTAAGAATCTGTTTTGCTACTTTATGTAGACGCTTCAATTAAATTACTATTTTTATTATCAAGAGGAAAAAGCCATTAACTCTATCCCTAACCTAACCCCAACCAAAATCATGACTGACGATCCTCAAGCTGTATTAGAAATTTGGGGAAAAACTTCTTTGAAAGGAGAGGTAAAAATCAGCGGTGCCAAAAATTCAGCCTTAGTATTGATGGCAGGTTCAATACTTTGTCCTGGTAAAATTACTCTCAATAATGTCCCCAACCTAGTCGACATTAAGCGCATGGGACAAATTCTTACTTCTTTGGGAGTTAAACTAAAGCGATTTGCCAGCACTTTAGAAATTGATGCCCAAGATATTAATCCCACTGAAGCACCTTATGATGTTGTATCTCAGTTGAGGGCTAGCTTTTTTGTTATTGGTCCTTTGTTGACTAGATTAGGTACAGCTAGAGTACCTCTTCCTGGTGGATGTGCTATTGGTGCACGTCCTGTAGATCTGCATGTACGAGGTTTGCAGTCAATGGGTGCAAATGTGTCCATTGAAGATGGAGTAGTTCACGCCAACTTGGTTGGTAATGCCCGTCGCTTGCAGGGAGCAAATATATATCTAGACTATCCTAGCGTTGGTGCAACAGAAACCATCTTGATGGCGGCAACTTTGGCAGAAGGGATTACCACTATCGGAAATGCCGCTCAAGAGCCTGAAATTGTAGATTTGGCGGATTTCTGTAATTCAATGGGGGCTAAAGTTAGTGGTGCAGGAACAAATACTATTACGATAGAAGGTGTTCCCCATTTAAATTCTGTAGAATACAATGTAATTCCCGATCGCATTGAAGCAGGAACATTTTTGGTTGCAGGAGCAATTACCCAATCAGAAATTACCTTAACTTCGGTTATTCCCGAACATCTTGCTCCAGTTATCGCCAAGCTAAAAGAAATAGGCTGTCAGATAATTGTAGAAGAGGGAGAAGGCAGAGTATTTGGTAGAGATATCAAAGCTAAGAAGCTGAGAATTATTCCTGGCGAGCTTCGGGGTACAGATATTGAGACTCTACCCTATCCTGGTTTTCCTACAGATATGCAGGCGCAGTTTACTGCTTTGTTGAGTATTAGTAAAGGTAACAGCGTTATCAGCGAAACAGTATTTGAAAATCGCTTGCGCCACGTAGCAGAATTGCAGCGGATGGGAACAAATATTAGGGTTAAAGGACATCATGCTATTGTGCAAGGAGTACCTGTTATTTCAGGTGCGCCAGTTATGGCTACGGATTTAAGAGCGTCTGCTGCTTTAGTATTGGCTGGTTTGGCAGCGGAAGGCAAAACAACCGTCCGTGGTTTGCATCATTTAGATCGTGGTTATGAAAACATCGAAGAAAAATTGCGTGGTTTGGGTGCAAGATTGGAGCGTGTTATTCCCAAATAAAATATAAATATTTTGAATTAGTTAAAGCGATCGCATTTATTAGATTTTTCTTAGTAAAGCGATCGCTTTTTTTAGTTGCTAATAATTACTCAAATTAAAAATATCAGGCTATAACTGAGGTGTTTATAAAGTTTATTGCTAATTAATAAGATTAGTAATTCCACCATGAATACTAATATAGAAAATAATCGAGCTAGAAAAGCTGCATTATTAGCTAAAAAAGACCGTGAAAATATTCTTAAGCATGGTGTTAGTATCTTGGAGCAATATCGTAGTGGTTGGAGCGTTGTTGAAATAGCAGCTTCAAGTAGTAATACCGAAAACAACTCTATTAGAATTTCGGCGATTAGAAACTTTATCAATCAGGTAAATTCGATTATAGGCTTAATTAAATCTAATGTTGAAGGATTATCAACATTGGAAATTGCTCAAAAACTAAACATAGAAATTGACATTGTAATTGAAGAACTAAAATGGTTTCAAAAAAGTCAAATAATCATCCAAAAAGATAAAGTTTGGATCCATAAAAAATACGAATAAATAAAACTCTAAAACATTCGGATAAGTTACGAGTCAAGTCCCTACGGGAATTTTATAGCTCGCTACTTGCTACTTCCGAACCAATTATTATCACCTCATAATCGAACTCAGTACGACTACAAAACAGGATCTTGAGAAAAGTTTAGCCGTATTTGCTCTAGTCTGATGATTTCTTTTTTTGTAGTTTGAATCTCTTCTAAATAATATTTCATCAATTCCAAGTCTGTAGCAGGATTAAGATTTTGCAATTGTTGATTGCAGTAAATCTCGCGCTTTTGATAATTTACCTGTTCTAAAGATGCGATCGCTTCTGCTACTCTAATATCAGCACGAAAAACATCTTCTTGGGTTTTTTCATCCAGGTTAAATAGTTTCGTGACCATCTTCATATCTTGGGGAAAATCTGAACTGCGATTGTACAACTCTCTTAAAAGAGGATTTGTATCTCCCAAAGAAGGTTCGTTCAATTCATCTTCGATCGCAATTATTTGTTGCCACAAAAAACGATGAGAAGCGATGGTAAACAATAAATCTTTGTCTTCTAAAGAATCAACAATGTTTTCTCGATAACGATAATAATGGATATAAATACGTAATAATAATGCTTCTGCTTGCTCTAATAGTTCATTTTCAGGAGTACTAGCAACAATAAACTTTGCTGCCGAAGGAGTAGGTTGTTTCTTTTTATTTTGCTGAAAGTCACCTTGATACCTGCTACGAACAGACTTTGTTTGTGATTTAAGAGTCGCCAAATTTTGTAATAGTAACCTGGCATCTCCTTGAGATAGCAATTCCGCACAATGGGTTAAATAATGATTGCGTTGGTTAGCATCCTGTAGCTTATTTAAAAGCTTAATCATTCCCGCTGCTACTTGTTGAAATTCATCAGCAGCTTTGAGATCTTTGTCTGCTAACAGACTATCAATCAGCCAATCTAGCCACAAAGGAGCATTTTCTAATGCTTGGAAGTATATTACTGCTCCATTTTCACGGCTTTTGATAAATTCATCGGCATCCTTTCCATCAGGAAGATTAAGAATCCTTAACTGTACCACTCCACCATAAACCAAATTTTCTACTTCAGAAATTGCTCTTTCAGTTGCTTTTTTCCCTGCATTATCCGCATCAAAATTAAGTATTACTTTTTTGGAGGGAGTAAATCGCAATAGCTGTTTAAGTTGATTTTGGGTAAATGCAGTACCAAGAGAAGCCACTACATTATCAATACCCGCTTCATGAAGGGCTATTGCATCAAAATAGCCTTCTACCACTACCGCGCAGTCTGCACGGCTAATACTGGTACGAGCCTTGTCTAAAGCAAATAAAGTTTTGCTTTTATCAAACAGGGGCGTTTCAGGAGAGTTTAAATACTTGGGTTGATCTTCATCTCGAAGACTACGACTACCAAAACCAATTACCTTTCCCTTGAGATCCATAATCGGAATGATCAGGCGATCGCGAAATACGTCATAATAACCACTACCGTTCTTTCTGGGTTTAATTAACCCTGCTTGCTCAACAAAATTAACTGGACAGCGTTTTGTTTCGACTAAGTATCGATAGAGAGTTTCCCATCCCGCAGGTGCATAGCCCAGTTGAAAGCTACTAATAGTAGTTTCTTCTAGGTTTCTTTGTTCTCGCAAATAAGTTAAAGCATGTTCCCCTTGAGACTGATGGAGAGCATGTTGATAAAAACTAGCCGTAACTTCCAAGATTCTGTGTAATTCTTCTCTAATGGAAAGCTGACGCTGAATTTCTTTTCTTTGCTCGGGTTCAACTGTTTTAACTTCAACCTGATAGCGACGCGCCAAGTCTAAAACAACTTCGGCAAAAGATTGTTTGCCAATCTCCATCAAAAATGTATAGCTGTTTCCTCCTGCACCACAGCCAAAACAATGGTAAAACTGCTTGTCCTGAATGACACTAAAACTAGGGCTTTTTTCATTGTGGAAAGGACACAAACCCCAAAAATCTTTACCCCGCTTTTTTAAAACAACATGTTCTGAGATGACATCGACAATATCAACTCGCTGTCTTACTTCTTCAATTGTATCTGGATGAATTCGAGGAACTTTCACGCTGGAACTATCTCAAATTTTTTGCTCGCATCATATGAATGTATCACTTGAATGTATTACTTTACTCAAACATTAATTAAGTATGGGTATGGGTATTTGTCTCAACAGATTGGTTAGCATATGACATCGAAGAATTTATTAAGCGATCGCATAATTCCTCGACTATTTAAATTGACTTATAAATTGATCTATGGGAGAAACAATAGCCACTTCAAAATCTGTCCTTGTAAAGTGATATTCTCCAATATATGGCAATAATATTATGTTCTGAGGTGTATTTATCAACTCAGAAAATTAAGAAATTAATTAAGTGGTGTGAGAAAAATGAAAATTAAAAATGCTATTTTAGCAGGGATTTTAGCTGCATGTCTCCCTGTTGCAGTTCAAGCGCAAGACGTAGATAATTATGAAGAATATTCAGTAAGTTGTGAAACAGGCTTTGATTGTAATGATATAAAAGTCAATTATGAGCAACAACCCGAAACTAATGACCAGCTTTCTCAAAGGACTAGACCTCGCCGCACCAGAAGAAGAAGCAGTGACTTCAAGAAATTTTATGTAGGTGGAACTTTAGGTGTATTTTCTCCTGGGGAGCTAGATGATGGATTGAATATCGATCCAGAAACTGGATTTGGTGGAAGTCTATACGGTGGTTACAAGTTCAGCAGCTTTATTGGTGCAGACTTAGAGCTACTTATTTTTGGTGGAGGAGCAGATGTTCCTGATTCAGAAAACTTTGACGATTCAACCTATGCTTCTGTCGGACTATTTGTTAACCCCAGATTCACATATTCTTTCAGCCAAGATAATATCAACAAAAGCCTTTACGTTTTCTTAAGCCCTGGATTGGGGATTAATGCTGTAGGATTCGGTGGGGATATTGAGGATGACTTAGACGACTCAGATGTAGATACATCAGGAGCTGGTTTTGCGCTACAAGCAAAAGCTGGGGTTGGTTATCCTTTGTCTGAAACCTTAGACCTTTTTGGACAGGCGCGCTATTTGAAAACGTTTAATATCTACACCGAATCAGATGATGATTTAGTTGACGATCAAGACTTTGATTCTTTAGGGTTTGAATTGGGATTAAATTTAAAATTCTAATTGTTTCCTCTCAAAATAATTAGCAATAAAGCTCAAGGCAAATAGACATTTTGTATTAGATTGTTTGAGCTATAAATAAATGAGTCAATGTTTTTCTAAATAGAATAATGTTGACTCATTTATATTTTTGTTATTTCTGGATAATATGCGTTACCTCGTCTAACCAACTAAAAATTAATTCCTACTTTTTGCGTTGAGCATCAGGACAAGGAGGTGACTTTAGAGAGCCATCAAGCCATCCTGAAGCTTGGTTGAGACGTTCTAAAGCTTCCTGGGGCTGGTCTTTTAATAAAAATACTAATGCAGAAGCTATCTGTTGTTTAGCTTGCGCCTGGCGATTTCCCTTTAATCGATGCCAGTCTTGATGAGCAATGAGGTTTCTTTCTACTAAAGCCTGAGCAAGTTCTATGTCGGTCAAATCTGCGGGAACTTTACTTTTGTTACTTGATAGGGGCGTTACTTCAAACATAGGTTAATATCGTGTCGGTCTAAAATGCTTTATTTCTAATTTTAACGATGTCTTCCTATAAGTCTGGCGAAACTAAAGAAAATGATCTAGAACAAATTTTAGTTGAGGTCGAGAGATCTCTCCAACAACTTCAAGAACGTCATACCCAAGTAAAACAGGATATTGAAAAGCGATCTCAGGTCAAAGAGCGTCAGCAAGAGTTAAAAGAGCAGCAAACAGACAAATCTCTGCCCAAACCTTTAAAGACAGAGTTGAAAAGCTTACAGGAAGAATTAGATAGTCTAGAGCTTAACCTAGAGAGTGTCCTGCTACCCGATATTTTTTGGCAAGTAGTACGCTTTGTCTTTTTGGGTGTTGCGATTGGCTGGTTTTTACATATTTGGGCGACTTAAAGTTAATCAGGTCAAAATATTTAAAAATGTTTAAGTAGGAATAAAAACTCTTTTTTTGGTGCGAGTTAGAGCAGTATAGAGCATTTTTTGTAAATCTGGGCAATACTGCATGTCCTCTGTATCCAAAAATACATAATCAATGCTAGAACCCTGAGCCTTGTGAACAGTCAGACCATAAGCATAAGTTACATCATCAAACATTCTAGATAAGTCAAAATATCGATTCCACTGTTTTTTTTCTACGTAATACTTGATTTTTTCACTTCTAAACTCTGCACTTTCTTCAGTCAAAACAGAAATATTGAAAGGAGTTCCAGCATCTGTCATTACTGGAACAGATAAACAAGTATATATTTCTTTATCAAACTTAAGCTGCTTGGAGACTGGTATTTCCATAACGGTACATTCTTCGGAGTTATTGATTAGTACGCCCCATTTATTTCGACCCTTTTGACCAGGGCGAGGTCGAAACAACGGCTTCTTGGCAATCAATCTATCTCCTGGTACATAAGATGGCGCATCTTTTCCCCACAAACGCGATCGCACAAATCTGTTTGCCGAAGCAGCAGTTTTGTTTTTCCAAACTAACAATCTGGCATAGTCGGGATTAACTCTATAGCGATCGCATTTAAAATACTCTGCCACCGTTTCTAGCCATTCTTTTCTTGGCTGACAAACAATTGTTCGATCTTTGCTGCTTTGAAAAGGGTAAATAGCTTTTTGATATTTAGCTTCAGTTCTTATTTGTTCGGCTACTATAGCTATCTCCCCATCGTAACGAACAATCTCATCCAAGGTAGCTGTGTCATCGATATATTCGGAAACCGCTACTACTGAATTATCTTCTTGTACTGGCGGCAGTTGCGCGGAGTCTCCAACAAAAATAACTTTAGTATCAATAGTTAGATTAACCGCATCGACTATGGCATCAAAGTTGGCACGATTAATCATGGAAAACTCATCGATGATAATTACCTCATAATCATCAATTTGAGCGTCATTGTTGGTAGTAAATTCTTCTAAGCCTGTCTCTTCGTTAATCTCTGGTTGTTGACCTAGTAATTGGGCTACGGTTTTAACATCTATAGTAATTCCCGCAGTTAGAGCAACCTGCTGCAAATTTTTCGCTGCTTTATTTGTTGGTGCTGCGGCAATAAAATAAAATTCATGGGATTGTAACCATTCCATCAAGTGACAAATCAAAAAGCTTTTTCCCGATCCTGCATATCCATCTAGACAAAAGAAATTTTGCTCGCCTTCAATAAATGACTTTAGTTTTTTTAGGGCTTCTTGTTGAGTGCTGGTTAGCTGTTTGATCGATACGTTATGAGGCTGTGCCATTGAGTATCTTTAAATATGATTGAAAAATATGATTGAAATGTAATTTTAAACAAAAAAATGCAGAGACATTATGCAAAATCTCTACATTTATATCATTAGCAAGAACACTTATTTCAGGTTAATAAGCATCCTGTAGTTCGTAAAAGTCTGGTGATACATAGTCTTTTCGCAAAGGCCAACCAATCCAATCTTCGTTCATTAAAATACGCTTAAGATTGGGATGTCCCTCATAAAGAATGCCAAACATATCGTAGCTTTCTCTTTCTTGCCAGTCTGCCGCTTTCCAAATCCAATAAACAGAAGGCACTGTGGGATTTTCTCTGGGGAGAAATACTTTTAGCCGAACTTCTTCAATCTCTTCCACATCATCTGCCACCTTTACCAAGTGATAGAAGCTTACCAACTCTTTTCCTGGACCTAAATCGTAAGCACCTTGGCATTGGAGATAATTGTAACCATAAGCATACAATGCCGTGGCAATGGGCAGTAGCAACTCTCCATCTACTTTAATCATTTCCACATTGGAAACGTCGGGGGCAAGAGCCTCATTATTAAATCCGTTTTCAGTCAACCAAGCAGAAGTTTGACCTGCAACAACTATGTCAGAGTTAGCTTCTTCGGAGGTTTGATTTTCTTTGTTGTCTTCAACCACGTTTTGCCTCCTCTGTCTCTGCTGACTCGATCGCAGGTAAAGGCATTCCCATTGCTTCGGCTAGTTCTCTTGGCGGTGCTTGGCGCGTTTCTGATTGGATATATTTACCAGTCAAAATCGGCTCTACTGCTTTCATATTGTGTCTAGTGCTGTAGTAGCGATGGGTTTGTTCCAAGACTGCTGCACGTTCTTGAAGAGCTTCGTTTGAAATTTTCTTGCGTAGTTTGATGATGGCATCAAAAATAGCTTCA
>CAKZYI010000061.1 GCA_937884735.1 uncultured Pleurocapsa sp. | reverse complement strand
TGAATGCTAGCCTGTTCTACTTCACGGTATAACTTCGCCAAAGAAATTGCAGCTTCTACCTGCGCGGCAATTTCCTTTAACATCTCCATTTCTGCCGTTGTCCAGTGACGATAGCGATCGCATTGTTGTAAGCAAATCAAAACATTGTCTTCACTGTTATGGTTAGTAGATACTACCAACCCAGATTTACGCTCTAGAACATCTTGTTCCATAAAGTCTATAGGCAAAGGATAGCTTGACTCTAGAGCCTGCTGAAGATGAGTTTCATTTTGCCAGTTAACCTGATGTTCCGTAATCGACCGATATCGATCTACACAATATTCTGCTTCTACAGATAGTTTAGTAATATTTTTATGATTGGTCAAAATCAAGCAGCGGCTAGCAGCAAATGTAGAGCCAATATTGTTCACTGTCTGCTGATAAATCGTTTCTAAATCTAGGCTGCGACGTATCTTTCGCACCACCTGATTTAGCAGTTTTTGGTAGCTATAAATGGCTGAGGGAACTTCATCTTGAGTAAAGGAAAACATTTTTGCTTCCTCTAGTAAATGCCCCATAACCAAAACAGCCTGGGGTTCTATATTTGCCGATAGTATGGGACTGATCACCAACTCAAAAGAGTGAGAAACTTCTCCACATTGAAACAGACAATAACATTGTTCGGGCAAGCGACGCTTAATAACTCGTCTAATTTTTTCTAGATATGCTTGGGGGTCAACGGGGGCAAAAATGGTGTTAAAAAGACTTGTAGGGCGATCTCTGTTACCATTTTCCCAAGCAAAATTATCGTGTACTCCATACTCTTTTGCCTTTGCCCACCAAAAGGAAAGATAGTTTCCTGCAATATCTTGGGTAAAGACTAATTCTGCTCCCAATTGCTGCCATTTAATTTCATTGGCTGACATAGTGGTAGTGGGGTTAGATCGTTCTGAATCAAATCTAGGGAGCATGGGCAAGGAAGTTAGATTTTAATCTAAACCAGGTGTAAAATGGGACTCTTCCCTGAAACTATAACCTATAGATGAATTTAAGTCGGGATGAGGCTAAATTTTTTCTAACATTCCCAATACTCCTTCTATTTTATGCTCAATTAGCCTAATCATTCCATTCTCCTTGGGGTGGAACAGGCGGATTGCGGCGAAAAGTGCGAGTTAAATCAGTGTCTCCATCTCTTTCTCCATTTAGCCACTGTTTGATAGCTGTTTCGATAATTTTACTAGGGTCGCTAGTTAGATGCTTAATTCGATTTAGGGTTTCTGAATCTAAATCTATTGACACCCTTATTTTCTCGGAATTTATAGTTTCGCGGGATAAATTATTTTCTTCTATAGGGGATGAAGAAAACTGGTCTGATTTGTTCAGATCATCATTCATAGACGTTGTTGGTTAGGTTTATTTCTATTTTACCTGTTGAACTTCTTTAAGAGCAAAATAGAATCGCCAAACTAAAATATGCACTAATACTAGAAAATAAGTAAAAATGCACATTACAATAGTTTAAGCTATGGTTTCGATGCTTACTGCCAAAATTGCAGTTAGGACGAGCTTATCTGTGGCGACATTAAAATATTTTTAATTTAACTTAATTTTTATGACCGACGTTCCTGTCTCTCGTATTCGTAATTTCTCCATCATAGCCCATATCGATCATGGTAAATCTACCCTCGCAGATCGAATGCTCCAAGATACTGGCACTGTGGCACAAAGACAGATGAAAGAACAATTCCTCGACAACATGGATTTGGAGCGAGAGCGAGGAATTACCATTAAGCTACAGGCAGCCAGAATGAACTATACTGCCAAAGATGGTCAGGATTATGTATTAAATCTAATTGATACTCCTGGTCACGTCGATTTTTCTTATGAAGTATCTCGTTCTCTAGCAGCATGCGAAGGAGCTTTACTCGTAGTTGATTCTTCTCAGGGTGTTGAAGCTCAAACATTAGCTAATGTTTATTTGGCTCTAGAAAATGACCTGGAAATTATTCCTGTACTTAATAAGATCGACCTCCCTGGTGCAGAATGCGATCGCGTTGCTCAAGAAATTGAAGATGTAGTCGGTTTAGACTGTACTGATATTATCCAAGCTTCGGCAAAAATTGGCTTGGGTGTAGATGACATTTTAGAATCTATTGTTCAAAAAGTACCGCCACCAGCAGATACAGTAGATCAACCCCTGCGAGCCTTGATTTTTGATAGCTATTACGATGCTTATCGTGGCGTAGTAGTTTATTTTCGTGTTATGGATGGCAAGGTCAAAAAAGGCGATAATGTGCGTCTGATGGCATCGGGTAAGGAATACGTTATCGACGAACTCGGTATCCTAGCACCCACTCAGGTAGAAGTTGACGAGCTTCATGCAGGGGAAGTAGGATACTTTGCTGCTGCAATCAAAGCCGTGGAAGATGCTCGTGTTGGGGATACTATCACCCTCGTAGAAGAGGCTGCGCCCGAACCTCTCCCTGGCTTCACCGAAGCCAAACCAATGGTATTCTGTGGTTTATTTCCTACTGATTCCGATCAATATCCCGATCTGCGAGACGCTTTAGATAAGCTCAAGCTCAACGATGCTGCTCTTTCCTACGAGCCTGAAACCTCTAGCGCAATGGGCTTTGGATTCCGTTTTGTTCTTTTGGGCTTACTCCATATTGAAATTGTTCAAGAAAGACTAGAGCGAGAATATAATCTTGAACTTATCACTACTGCACCTTCGGTAATTTATCGCGTCACAACAATAGAAGGGGAAGTAATGGAAATTGATAATCCAAGTTTGTTACCCGATCCTCAACAGCGGGAAAAAATTGAAGAGCCTTTTATTAAAATCGAACTAATCACTCCTGAGAATTATGTCGGGACATTGATGGACTTGTGCCAAACAAGACGGGGAATATTTAAAGACATGAAGTATTTTACCCAAGACCGCACCTGTTTGATTTACGAGCTGCCTTTAGCCGAAGTTGTCACGGACTTTTTCGATCAGATGAAGTCTCGCACCAAAGGATATGCCAGTATGGAATATCAAATGTTGGGTTATCGTACAGATAATTTGGTCAAGCTAGATATTTTGGTTAATAAAGATCCTGTAGATGCTCTATCAACTATTGTTCATAAAGACAAAGCTTATTATGTTGGTCGAGCCTTAACGGAAAAACTCAAAGAGTTAATTCCTCGCCATCAGTTTAAAGTACCTATTCAAGCTGCTATTGGGGCAAAGGTAATCGCCAGCGAACACATTCCCGCACTGCGTAAGGATGTATTGGCTAAATGCTATGGCGGTGATATTTCTCGTAAGAAGAAACTACTACAAAAGCAAGCTAAAGGTAAAAAGCGGATGAAGTCTATTGGTACAGTAGATGTGCCTCAAGAAGCGTTTATGGCTGTGTTGAAAATAGGCAAGGAGTAATGATTACTGATTACTGATTACTGATTACTGATTGGCGATCGCACTTGCGATCGCTTTTATGATTAGATGTAAATTTTAAGTGTCTTACAAAACTAAAACCTTCACAACTCAATCAGATAAAGAAGTTCAAGTTAGTATTGCTTCCCCAAGTCAGTTTATCCTTGAGCATCAGCAGCAGCTATTACCTAATTGGAATATTTCCATACATCTGGTTATTTTGCTATTGCAGCAGTCTAGTATTTCTCTTAAAGAATTTAATAATCAAGTAATTCAAGAAAAAGATTGTTTGAGAGCCAATTTTCTTCGTTGGGGAACGAGTTTAATTTTTGCATTGCAGGATCTAGGATATAAAAGCGATCTTTTCGACCCGCGTGATGGCTATCCTTTACTATCACAACCTGGAAAGTCTACTCTTGATGACAACGCAGTTGTTAAAGCTTCACTAGATTATCCTTTGATAAATTACAACGGCTGCTCTGTTGTAAAACATCCTACTTGGGGCGATCAAGTTTATCCTGGCACAATTGTTACCGCTGCACCTCAAGATGCTGTTACGCCTCTAATAAAAAACCTGTTGGCAGATTGATGACTAAAACTGCTATCAACAGGATAGTAATTACTCTAAATGTATTGAAATTGTGTAAACTTTTATTGCATTGCTTATTATACTCTTTTTTATTGCATAAAGTGTTAGGATTCATATTGAGATAAAGATCGTCAATCCAGTTTGTATTCGATATTAGTAGGTTTTTCC
>CAKZYI010000060.1 GCA_937884735.1 uncultured Pleurocapsa sp. | reverse complement strand
GTTAGGAGGCTTTGGGGGGTGTTTTGAGATGCCTTCTGGCTATCAACAGCCTGTTTTAGTCTCTGGGACTGATGGAGTCGGTACTAAGCTGAAAATTGCTCAAGAATTGAATCGTCACGATACAGTCGGCATAGATTTGGTAGCGATGTGCGTCAATGATATTTTGACTTCTGGCGCAGAGCCGCTATTCTTTTTAGACTATTTAGCTACGGGAAAGCTTAACTCCGAACAACTAGCGGGAGTAGTTGAAGGAATTGCCGAAGGATGTCGCCAAAGTGGTTGCGCTTTACTTGGAGGAGAAACTGCTGAGATGCCTGGTTTTTATCAGCTAGGAGAATATGACCTGGCTGGTTTTTGTGTCGGGGTAGTGGAGAAAAGCAAGCTAATGGATGGCTCAAAGGTAGAAGTAGGAGATGTAGCCATTGGACTAAAAAGTGCAGGAGTACACAGTAATGGTTTTAGTCTGGTGCGGAAGATTATTGAAACAGGCAAATATTCTTGGTCGGATACCCCTAATATCTTAGGCGGAAATAGCTTGGGAGAGGAATTAATTACCCCAACGCAGATTTACGTTAAGCCAATTTTAGAATTTTTAGCTAGTGAGATCGAAGTTCACAGCATGGCACATATTACTGGGGGAGGTTTGCCAGAGAATTTACCTCGTTGTTTACGAGAGAATCAATCTATTGAGGTTGAATTAAATAGCTGGACAATTCCACCAATTTTTAACTGGTTAACTGATGCAGGGAATATTGAACAGGAAGCAATGTTTAATACTTTTAATATGGGAATTGGTTTTGTAGTAATTGTTCCCCCAAGTCAAGCTGATGCCACTTTAGAATGGTTTGAAAATAAAGATTTTACCGCATCTAAGATTGGTCGGGTAACATCAGGGGATGGTACTTTGTCTTTTGTTTGATTAAATACCAATATCCTGTAGGGGCATTTCAAGAAATGCCCCTACTTTTGAATTTAAAATTCTAGCTGGTAAACATCTTCTTAAACTGTTCTAGCTTCTCTGCATAGGGAGCATATCGCCAATCGAGTTCTAAGAAAAAAGATCTTTTCAATACGCTCTTGTGATGGGAGAAAGTATCAAAGCTTGCAACTCCGTGATAGCTACCAATGCCGCTGTCACCAACGCCACCGAAAGGTAATTCATTAACTCCTACTTGCATTACTGTATCGTTGATACATACACCGCCAGAAGACGTACCGTACAATATCTTTTCTTGGATATCCTTGTTACGAGAAAAAATATAAAGAGCTAGAGGTTTGGGTCGATCGTTAATAATTGTTAGTGCATCTTCCAAACTTTCATACTCAATAATTGGTAGGATAGGACCGAAAATTTCATCCTCCATTACAGGTGCATCAAGAGAGATATTATCAATGACTGTAGGGGCAACATAGCGATCGCTTGACCTTGTTTCACCACCAGCTATTATGTTTCCCTCTCCCAATAAAC
>CAKZYI010000059.1 GCA_937884735.1 uncultured Pleurocapsa sp. | reverse complement strand
ATTTTGCGGAGATAGCATTAAGACTTAACTTTTTATTCAGTAAATTGAGAATTTTTTAACGAAGAAATATATTTGAACTCACTATTTCTGAGAAAGTTGCGATCGGTTTGAAATTTTCTTAAAAAAAGCGATCGCAATATTGATTACTGCGATCGCTTTTTCTCTATTTTCAATATTAAGGAATCGTTAGTTTGCACCTTAAATTACTGTCGATCTAATGCGGCTTGCAGGTTTCCTTGATTTGTATCTAACAGTTTTTGTCCTGTTGCTGCATCCAATCCTGTCCAGTGCATCAAGAGAGCTAATTTTACTTTTTTATCGCTTTTTTCGAGTAATTCGCTAGATTGTTCGCGATTTAAGTCAGTTAGATCGCTAATAATCCTAAGAGCGCGGTCTTGCAGTTTATCATTAGTTACAGCTACATCGATCATTCGATTGCCGTAGACTTTGCCGTAGCCTACCATTGCCCCTGTAGAAATAATATTCAACGCCATCTTAGTAACAGTACCAGCTTTGAGTCTAGTCGAACCCGCTAGGATTTCTGCACCGACCAAAAGACGAATATCAATATCAGCATCAATAGGTACTTGTTCGGCACTAACACAACTGATAGCTACAGTAGTCGCACCTCTAACTTTGGCTTCTTCTAATGCTCCATGAACATAGGGCGTAGTGCCTCCTGCGGTAATACCCACCACTACGTCCAAATTTGTTAGATTGCTATCGGTGATCGCTTTTGCTCCGTCTTCTGGGCGATCCTCCAAAGCTTCAGAGCTTTTAACTAAAGCATCTTTGCCACCAGCGAGAATACACTGGACTAATTCGGGGGGGGTACAAAAAGTTGGGGGACATTCTGCCGCATCTAGAACTCCCAATCTTCCGCTAGTGCCAGCACCAACATAAAATAATCTACCACCCTGCTTTAAAGCCGATGTCACAGCATCAACAGTTTTAGCCAAAGGAATACGAGCTTTGGCGATCGCTTCAATGGTTTTATTATCTTCTTGATTGAACAGATCGACTATTTCCAAACTAGATAAACTATCTAGCTTCTGACTACGAGGATTAATTTGCTCTGTTAACAAATGTCCCCGTGACTGCAAATCATCCATATTTTAGTAAACAGTAATCGGTAATCAGTAATCGGTAATTAGTCATTAGTCATTAGTAATCAGTAATTAGTAATCAGTAATTAGTCATCGGTAATTAGTAACTAGTAATTAGTCATCAGTAATTAGTCATTAGTCATTAGTAATCAGTAATCAGTAATTATTAAAGGTAATTATAAAAGTCCTTCTAACTGTTGGCGAATACGCTCTAGCTCATCACTAGCCATTGTAGTTTCTTCTTCGGGGACTTCTTTCACTTCGATGGTTTCTGCTTTTTCTTCTTCCCAATTTAGTTCTTCAACAATTTTTTCGGGCGGGATCTCTAGTTGCCCAGGCTCGATCGTTTTCCAATCATAATCAGCCTGACGGCAAAACTGCTCCACTTCTTCTGAGTCAATTGGTTCTACCTTCGCTTCGGGAAAGTCTTGGGCTTCTAGCAGCCCTGCATAGCGTGTAGCATCATCTTCTTCCTTAAACATTAATATAGTATTGCGATCGCCAATTTGAATAGTATGAATACCTTCATTGTCAGTTCCCGCATTGAATAACAAAATATGTACAAGCATAATTAACTCGCGCCAATTCTCTATTAATGCCAATTACAACACAAAATCTCTTGGTTAAGTTAATGAAATTAAATTGTTGTTTATTGAAAAATTCTTTGAGCCGAGATCGTATGTCTGGTATTTACAGACTACAATCCATATCACGCAAGCTTTTGAGCATAAATAATAAAAAAAGACGGTTTACAGTAAATCGCCTTTTCTCTTGAGTCTTGATGCAGAATTTAGTTGTATGGTTAAAAAAACTAGTTTCTAGTCAACCATTTCTGAGCATTGAGACGTTGAATTGTATACATAACCAAAAGTTCAAAATTGACTCTACTCTCGTCGATCATGAATGATTCTAGGGTGCTTGGAGGATTTCCATAGGTAGCACTAGAGAAAGCTTTTTGACCTTTGATATCCTCGTCAGGAAAATAAATATTGAATTGGCGATCGCCATTATTCCATTTACCAACTACCTGCCAACATACTTCACTGGAGTTTGCCCCCTTCATTGGTACGCTTTGTTGAATAAAGGTCAAATCAACATCTTCAATACCTTCCTTTGCCATTGCTTCTTTTAAGGTAGGTAGATAGTGATTCTGAATAAATTCGTCAAATGGCTTATCCTCTAGCTTTGGCGGCTTTGCTTTCTTAGCTTTTGCAGCAGGTGCAGCAGTTTTTTTCTCTGCTGAGGGTTTTGCCTGTTCTTGATTATTTTTTTCCTCTGCCATTTTTACTGATTTTAAAGCTTTAGCTAGGGTGTTTATTCGCTGTCATTCTATCACGCTCATTTTATTGTAAGAAAATTACTGAGGTTTGTATCTCCCATTAGACTCAAACTAGAGATTAATTGGGAATTTAATTGGGAATCGATATGCTTAATATCGAACTGCTTTAAATCTTACTCTTTAAATAACGTTGGTAAAATCGGAACTATCTAATTCTGATATATCAGTATCAACCAAGATCCCTACATTTACACCATCAGAGTTATTTAAAATCAGATTGCCACTTGAAGTTTGCAAAATTTCTAGATCCTCAAACCCCTTATTATTACTCAAAAATATCTGGTCGATTCCGTCTTCAAAGTCTCGAATTACCGATAGATGACCCGAAGTGAAATACACTTTAAAAGTATCGCTACCGCCACCTCCAACCAAAGTATCTTTACCGCTGCCTCCGATCAAAACATCATTGTCGTCTCCTCCAAACAAAACATCGTTACCGTTTCCTCCGAAAAGCCGATCTTCGCCAATTCCTCCATTTAAATTATCGTTGCCGCTAGCACCTCTTAATACGTCGTTACCAGCATTTCCGAACAAAAGATCGTCCCCCGAATTCCCCTTAACCTCATCGTCGCCTTGTCTTCCCAATAAAGTATCATTTCCAACTACTCCCAAAATAATATCGTCTTCAATCCCACCGCTGAGAAAGTCATTGATA
>CAKZYI010000058.1 GCA_937884735.1 uncultured Pleurocapsa sp. | reverse complement strand
GGCAGTGTGTTCTTCTGCTTACTATTTTGCGGCTCGTGCGATTGAGCAGGTAAGTACTAGTTTGAGAAAAACTCTGGTTTTGGAAATGCAAAATCGAGTTAATTTCTTTATGAAAGATCGCCTGAGTGATATTAAGGTGATGGCAAATATGGATATCTTTACCGATCCTAAATTACGCCAGATAACTACGGTGGAGCAAAAGTACGCAGCTCTACAAAAGATTCAGGATGCCAACAGTATCTACAATAGCATTGGTGTGTTTGATGCTAAAGGTAATTTAATTGCCCAAACCAAAGGTAAAACTTTAGGCAATCATCTTAATCGTAGTTATATACAGGATGCTCTCCAAGCTGATGGTGCAATCATCAGTCAACCGACAATTTCTACTAGCTCTGGTATTTATAGTATTTACACGGCATCTCCGATTAAAGATCGAGTTTCAGGAAAAACTATTGGTTTTGTAAGGGTGAGAATGCCTGTGGCAGTACTAAAAGACATGCTCCAAGAATATACCAATGGAGGTAGTCAATACTATTTACTGAGCGATAAAGGGAAAGTTTTTCTTGGCTCTGCGGGGGAATATGTAATTAAAACTCGTAGTGATAACTCTACGGTTAATAAATCTTTTGATTATGAAGCAATTAAGCCAGACGGAATTTTTGCTGGAGTCGAAAATCTTTTAAATAACAACACTTCTACTGCACAAAGAGCAATTAATCTCAAAAACAAGCAAGAGCAGTTTTTGATTTACGCTCCTGCTAAAAAACTTTCAGGATTACCCAATCTCAATTGGAAAACAATTATTGCTACAGATAGTAGCATCGTTTTTGCATCCCAAAGGCAACTGCGTCGAATATTTATCTTGGGTATTGGAGTTGTAGCTTTGGGAGTTGGCGCGATCGCTTATATTTTAGCAAATCGACTACTACGTCCTATTTTATCCGCTGCGGATGCAGTTAAAGAAATTGGTCGAGGCAATCTTGATACTCGTTTAGAAATTTCGGGAGCAGATGAGATTTCTCAGCTAGGTGCCAACATCAACGGTATGGCAACAAAGCTATCTAATTTGGTAGATCTTCAAGCTCTGTTAGCGCAACAATCAGAAACAATCAAAAATGCTACTGTCCAATTTGCTGCTGCTAAAGATAAGTCGGCAGTTCTAAATATTGCGGTTAAAGAGACTCACGCAACTCTTTCTAGCGATCGAGTAGTTTACTATCAGTTTAATGACGATAAATCAGGAATAATCGTCGCTGAATCTGTTGCCAAAGGTTTAACTTCAATTAATAATACAGAAATTTTAAATTCCAATTTAGTTACAGATTATCAAACCAAACATCAGCAAGGCAGGACACAAGTAGAAGCAATCAACGATATTTATCAAGCCACTGTATCTCAGTCATATCGAAATCAGATACAGCAGTTGGGTATTAACTCTAGTCTGATTGCACCTGTTGTTGTTGAAGATAGGCTAGACGGTTTGTTGATGATACATGAATCTAGCAAACGTCTTTGGAATGAAGATGAGGTTAAGTTTGTTACTCAAATCGCCAACCAAATTAGTTTTGGAATTACTCGTTTGATATTTCTCGAAACACAAAAACAGGGAGAAATTAGAGAGAAAGAGGCAAAAGAAGCAATTCAAAGTAGAGCTTTGGATCTTTTGAAAGAAGTATATGAAGTATCTGAAGGAAACTTGACTATTCGAGCCAAGGTTACTGAAGACGAAATTGGCACAATAGCAGATTCTTACAATGCTACGATTGAAAGTTTGCACAAGCTAGTAAACGAGACCAAATCTGCCGCTATCGAAGTGCAAGAAAATACGGCTACCAATGATATTGCAGTACAGGCTTTAGCCCAAGAAACTATTGCCCAAACGCAAGAAATTGTAAAAACTCTAAAACAAGTAAGCGCGATGGAGCAATCTATCAAACAGGTGGCGAAAAGCGCGTCTCAGGCAGATGAATTTGTCAAACAGGCTAATGTGACCATTACCAGTAGTGATAGAGCCATGAATCACACTGTAATTGAAATTAATGCCGTGCAAGATACGGTAACGGAAACCGCAATCAAAGTGCAAAAATTAGGAGAATCTTCTCAAGAGATTTCTCAAGCAGTTAATCTGGTTGGACGTTTTGCAGCTCAAACTCACCTATTGGCACTCAAAGCTTCGATTGAAGCAGCAAGAGCAGGAGAACAGGGAAAAGGGTTTGCCGTAATTGCTAACGAAGTGCGTTCTCTGGCTACTCAATCGGCAGAAGCAACCGCAGAAATTGAAACTCTGGTAAGTAAGATTCAGCTAGAAACCAATGAACTAGCCGATGCGATGAACAAAGGAACTGAACAAATTACTGCGGGTAATGAATTAGTCCAACAAACCAGAGAGAGTTTAACTCAAATAAGTCAGGTAAGTAATGAAATTAGCAAGTTGGTTGGTTCAATTACTCAGGCAACTAAACAACAGTCTGAAACTTCAGCACAGGTTAGTCAAACAATGATTAGTGTTGCCGAAATTGCCGAAAACAATTCTCAATCTGCTACTCAAGTATCTAGCTCTATCAAGCAATTGTCTACAGTAGCAGAAAAACTCCAGTCAGGCATCGGCAAATTTAAAACTTAATTTTTCTCTTATAAATTGCCAACTATATCTAAATCATGTCACTCAACCCCGATATCCGAGATCAAGCGTATGAATTTTTTATCGAAGAGGCTCAGGAACTTTTACAGGTTCTAGAATCAGGCTTACTCGAACTCCGTGAAGACCATAGCACCCCAAAAGTGCATGAGTTGATGCGGGCTGCTCACTCAATTAAAGGCGGTGCAGCCAGTGTCGAATTGAGTGTCATTGAATTGTTAGCTCATCGTTTGGAAGACTTTTTTAAGGCTCTTTATAGTGACGGTGTGGAGTTTGATGCAGAGTTAGAAAGTTTGTTGTTGCAGGGGTACGATTGTTTATCTAATCCTTTAACAGAACAGATTGAATCAGGGACTTATGACGAAGAATCAGCTTTACTAGCTGCTGAACCAGTATTTGCCGCTTTAGAAATTCGCTTGGAGGATGCTCTCAAAAACGCAGAAAGCTATATCCCTAGTTCAAATGATTTGGGTGTGGATATTGTTTCTTCCATTTTTGAGGTAGATGTAGTTCAATCTTTGGAACATTGGCAAGAAGTAGTAGACAATCCTAAAAATTACGATCTGCAAGAGGAATTACAGGGAACATTAGAAATGTTTGCTGGTTTTGCTGAGTTATTTAATTTACCTGGATTTAGCGATATTATCCAAACTTCCCAGACAGCATTGTCTCAAAATCCTGATGATGTTCTAGAGATAATTAAAGTTACCCTAGCCGATTGTACTATAGCGAAGGATAAAGTTTTAGAAGGCGATCGCGAGCAGGGTGGAGAGGTATCTTCTGCTTTAATAGAATTGGCTCAGTCTTCATCTTTAGGGGATTTTATTAGTCCTTCGGAAGAGTTTTCTCTTGACGATCAAAATGACAGTTTATGGGATTCTCCTAGTGCGAGCGATCCTTTTGCCGAAGATATTTTTGGTACTATCCCTGATGCCGAACCTGTAGCCGAAGTTGAAGAAGAGATAGTTGCGGCTGAAAGTGTAGATGATATATTTGGAACAATCCCTGATGAAGAAGAAGAAGAAGCAAAAGAAGCAGCAGAAATTGAAGATGAAATTATTGGAACTGAACGTGAATCAAAAACAGAGATAGAAGAAAATGATAACAAACTAAGAGAAACACAAGAGAGTATTAGTACACAAATATAAACAAAAATCAAAAAAAAATACAAAATAAAACCTAACTCATATATATAAT
>CAKZYI010000057.1 GCA_937884735.1 uncultured Pleurocapsa sp. | reverse complement strand
CAGAGCAAATTAGAAATTATGCTGCCGCTGGCGGTACAGTTTTGGGAATCTGCGGCGGTTTTCAGATATTAGGACAGCGAGTTATCGATCCTGAAGGAATTGAGGGAGAGTCTGGAGAATTTGCTGGTTTAAACCTACTTCCTATTACAACTATTCTTTCTCCTAACAAAATTGCTCGTCAAAGACAGGTTATTTCTGAATTTCCCCAAGCAGGGCTACCTGTAGACGGTTATGAGATTCATCAAGGTCGTAGCCGCATTAATCGTCGTTTGAGGGAAGGAACAGAGGAATATTTACCTATTTTTGACGATCCAGCTTTGGGCTTAGTAGACAAAAGCCAATCTATTTGGGGCTGTTATGTTCACGGCCTGTTTGATAATGGTGCTTGGCGACGCTCTTGGATCAATCAGCTACGGAAACAGAGAGGAATGTCATCTTTGGCAACGGGAATTTCTAATTATCGCGATCAAAGAGAGGCTACTCTAAATATTTTGGCTGATATTGTTGAAAAGAATTTGAATTTAAAGTCAATTCTTTCTAGTCAGTATTAACTATAATTTACGTAGCTTACTGGCTTAATATATTTTGACAGAAGCTACTAAACATCTAGTAGATAAGATATGAGTATTAAGGTTTGTTTTTTGCCAGACAACATTATAGTAGAGGCAGAGCCTGGAGAACCGATGTTACAAGTAGCAGAAAGAGCAGGGGTATTTATTGCTACGGGTTGTTTGATGGGTTCTTGTCACGCTTGTGAAGTTGAGCTAAATGAGGGTGAAGCTGTATGTGCTTGCATTAGTTCTATTCCAGGCGACCAACCCGAATTGACTATTAATATCTATGACGATCCTACTTGGTAAATATAAAATACGTCTGATGTGAACTAATCTGATATGAACTAAAATGACCGAATAGATAAGTTGAAACGCGAGGAATTACGTAACCCCAGATCTACGATAGTTAATCTTTGAAAGATTAAAAGGCTAAAGGCTAAAGGCTGATAGCTACGAACTAATAAGCTTTCAACGAAGCTAATTCACGTTAAAAGTAAAATATATCAGCTTTATGTTTGGTTTTTATTTTAAAAACTATCTTGCCTGACTAGAATTTATAAACCATAAAGCCAGATAATTAAAGCAGGAGTAATCAAACCAACGATAATACTCAAAGGAGTTCCCAAACGAATAAAGTCAGTAAATTTATATCCTCCTGGCCCATAAATCATAGTATTTGTTTGATAGGCAATGGGTGTCATAAAACTATTGGAAGCAGCAAAAGTAATAGCAAACATAACAGCAAAAGGATTTAAATCTAGTGTTTGTGCCACTTGAACCCCAATTGGAATCATCAACAAAACTGCTGCGTTGTTAGATAAAATTGATGTCAAAATAGTTGTAATAAAATAGAAAAATAATAAAATCCAGTAACCTGATAAATTGCTGCCAACAAACAAAATTGGTTTGGCTAAATATTCAGTTGCACCAGAGTTTTGCATAGCTGTTCCCAAAGGAATTAATCCTGCCAGTAAAAAAATTACATCCCAACGTACCGCACCATATATTTCCCCTGGTTTGAGACAGCCTGTTAAAACCATTAGGACAACACCAGCCAAGGCACTAACTAGTATTGGTACCAAATTAAATGCAGAGGCTACAATTACCGCCAAACAAATTGCGATCGCAATTCTCGCCTTATCTATTCTGAGGTTTTCTACATCTTTCTGTTCTAAAACTAATAATTCCCTAGAGGTTTGCAAACCAAGAAAACTTTGTTTGGGACCTTGAACTAATAATAAATCACCAAATCTCAAAGGAACTTTTCCTAACCTTTCTCGCAATACTTCTTCCCCTCTACGAATAGCCAAAACTGTGGCATTGCGGCGTTGGCGAAAACGCAAATCTTTTAAGGTTGCTCCAATAAAACGAGAATTAGACAGTATTAAAACTTCGCCTATTTTTTCTTCTCCTGTATTTAATTCTGTTTCCAGTTTTTCCTTGTTAAATTTAACATCGGGTAAAACTTCAATTCCTCTTTCAGCCTTTAGTTGAATTAAAACATCTTTGCTTCCCCTCACTAATAAAATATCTCCCAATCTAATTCTTTTATCAGCAATAGGTTGGGGAAAATGAACCCCGTCATGAATAATTTCTAATACATCCACATCAAATTTGCGTTGAATTTCACTTTCGCGCAAAGTTTGCCCAATCAGGCTAGAATTGCTTGCTACTACTACTTCGGTAACATAGTCTTTAATTTGATATTCTTCACTCAAAACGCCGTTTTTACCACCGTGACGGTTGCGTAAAATTCTTGGCGCGGCGATCGCAACATAAATTAAGCCAATGGTAAAAACAACAATACCCAATTTAGTAAATTGGAATTATTGAAATTCCCCCAGCCCCAATTTTGCCGATAGGCTACTAGCTAAAATATTAGTAGAAGTACCTATTAACGTTAATGTTCCACCCAAGATAGAGGCGAAAGAAAGGGGCATTAATAGCTTAGAATTAGCAATTCCCTGTTTTTTAGCAAAATCTTCAACGATTGGGATAAAAATTGCTACTACCGCAGTATTGTTAATAAAAGCACTAATAGGCCCTACAATCATACCCATAACGATGATTTGCTGGAAAGCATTCCTGCCTCCCCATTCCAACAATAGATCTCTGACTACCTGAATTGCACCTGTTTTGGCAACTCCTGCACTCAAAATAAACATTGCCATTACCGTAACTGTTGCCGTATTACCAAAACCAGCTATGCCTTCTTCAGGAGTTACTAACCCCAGTAACATCAGCACAATAGCAACCATAATGGCAGTTAAATCAACAGGAAACCATTCAAAAATGAATGCAATTAAGGCTAATGTCAGAACGCTAAGAGTCAGAATAATTTCCATGAAGCCCTGAGTATTAAGCTAATTAAACTTGTCAATTATACTCAAGCTACCTTAAATTGACTGCTTTTAAGCAACGAAGAATAAAGAAAAATGAGTTACGAATTTTTGAACACATCTTGCACTGCAGGATGGATTATTTTACCGTTTCGGACATTTAAGCCTTTGGCTAAAGTTCGATCTTTTTCTAGTGCAGAGATGCCATGATTAGCTAACTGCATAATATAAGGCAAGGTGCTATTGTTCAAAGCTTGGGTAGCTGTCCAAGGTACTGCACCAGGCATATTAGGAACACCAAAGTGGACAACTCCTTCTTCAACATATGTAGGCTGGCTATGGGAAGTAGGACGCAAAGTTTCAATACAGCCACCCTGATCTACCGCTACATCTACAATCACCGAACCAGTACGCATTTTTGCCACTAATTCACGAGATACCAACACGGGGGCTTTTTTGCCCACAACTAATACAGCACCAATTAATAAATCTGCGTTGATTACGGCGTTTTCAATGGTTGCAGGGCTGCTATAAAGCAATTCCACCCTCGAACCAAATAAATTTTCTAAATAGTTTAAACGCTCGACATTTATATCAATAATTTGTACTTTTGCGCCCATGCCAATGGCAATCTTGGCTGCTTCTGTACCAACAATACCGCCACCAAGGATTACTACGTTGCCTGGGCTTACACCAGGAACACCTCCCAGCAGAACCCCTCTTCCTCCCTGTTGCTTTTCCAAGTATCTTGCACCAAACTGAACGGACAAGCGTCCTGCAATAACACTCATGGGAGTTAAAAGAGGCAAACTACCATTATCCAATTCTACAGTCTCATAAGCGATCGCGCTTATTTTAGAATCTATTAAAGCAGTAGTCAAATTGCGATCGGCTGCTAAATGAAGATAAGTAAATAATAGTTTGTTTGATTGGAGATATTGATATTCACTCCTTAAAGGTTCTTTAACCTTAATTACTAGTTCCTTATCCCAGGCTTGTTCGGGGTTATCGACAATTTTTGCCCCAGCTTTTTGATATTCGTCATCTGTAAAACCAGATCCTATTCCCGCCTGAGTTTCAATAAACACAACATGGTTTTGTGATAAAGCTTTGACACTATTAGGACTTAAGCCAACGCGAAATTCTCGATCTTTGGTTTCTTTGGGAACGCCTATTTCCATCGCTATTTTCTTGGGCTACTGTTTGCTGGATACCAATTTATGAATCAAACATAGCAAATTAAGCTAAAGATTAGTTGGTACAAACTTTATTCATGACATCGAGAACAATATTTTTTTCATCGATAGTTGTTCTTGGCTACTGTGTCTAAGTTGTGTTTTAAATATTTGATATTTATTCTGCCATAACTTAAAATATTGCTTTATTCAGGAATAGGTAATCCATAGTAAGCAATGCCTTCTGATTGAAAATTAGGTAGACTATTTTCTACATATTCCCTTTCTGCTGCTGAAGGAGTGTAAAAGTGCGCCCCAGTAACGTTGTTGAAGAAACGAAATATAGGAATTGCATTGTCAATTTCTGAACCAATTTCAATATTGTAGGCATAAAAAGCCTCCCCTTCAAAAATAAAGTTCTCCATTTCTTGAACAACTTCTCGTTCTATTTCTGAAGTTGTATAAAGATGTACTCCCGTATCTTCATTTAGAAAACGATATACAGGATCTGGTTGCGGTTCCCCTGTTAGTAGATCTATGCTTTGATAAGAGGCTCCTTCAAAGCTGAAATTAGAAAGCTCTAAAACGGCATCTCGTTCTACTTCGTTTCCAGTGTAAAAATGAACTCCCGTATCATTATTGTAGAATCGATAGACTAAATTAGAATCGATATATTCTGGCACGCTGATTGAGTTGCTGTCATTATCCGACCCATTTTCCCCTTCAGCAGGTGTTTCATCAGAAGGTAATTCTGAATCTGGTTGCTCTGTGGAATTTTCATTCTCATCTATGGGATTCTCAGTAGGTGAGTCTGGTTCTGTTTGTCCTTCATCAACTGGAGTTTCAGGAATATCTACAGCTTCTTCAGTTGGTTCTTCGGTTGTTTCTTCTTCTTCAGCTATATCAGAATCTTCTTGTTGTTCTGTACTGTCTAAACCACCAAAAACAATATATTCTGAAGCAGTTAATGTGTCTGTTCCCGAACTGCTATTTCCCGATATAGGACTCCAAACTATAGTATTTCCTTCATTAGTAAAGGTAAATTCATAATTTTCATATTCATCTGCAATAAAAACCTCGTCTTCTCCTGTATTACCGTTGATGGTGTCATCTTTTTCTCCGCCAAATATATAGTCATTAGCGGTTGAGCCAACAATTGTATCGTTGCCATCTAAACCTAGAATAAGATGATCGTCGTCGATATTAGCGAAATTTCTGCCGTCAATATCTAAAATATCAATATTGTCATCATCTTCAGTTCCATAAAAAATATTACCTGGATAAAATCCTCTCACTGTAACTTCATCACTGTTAGGTACAGGTAAAGGTACATAAAATCGACTTTCCGAATCGGCGTAAACTAAAGTTTGGGCATCTGGTAAACCAAAACCATCAAAGTAGAGATCGATATTGCCATCATAAATATTAGGATCTTCTTCTGGTTGGGTTGGATCGCGCAAAAGCAGAAGTTCATCTTCTGAGATATTAAGTTCATCAGCAATTATTTCAACAAGCTGACCATCATAAATCTCATAAACATTTCTGGTTTCTCCCACTTGACCATCACTCGATTCGTCTCTGACTCTAATTCGATTATTTGGAGAAATATCGGTAAAGGTTGTTGAATATGAATATCCTAGTAAATTGTAGATTGCTTCAGTTTCGTCTGCTTCGTCTAAGCCATCTTTATAGACCGCTCCACCAATTATTGTCTCTGTATCTCCACCACCAACGACGACTTCAAAATCTGTGCTGGTAGTTCCAAAAAAGTTGTTGATAGCAAACTCAGCCTGGTCTAATGAAGCACTAACACCATCTATTTCTTTAATACCACTCCAAACTAGGGAACTAATTCCTGCTACCACAACACCGAATCCTACTACAGCCGTTCCTACTCCTAAAGCTCCTGCTACGGCTGTAGCTACCGCTGCTGTTGCAGTCAGTGCAAGACCTCCACCTATTACATCCACTACAAATTCGCCGACGGTGTATCTTTGTGTATTAGGATTAAACTCTACTTGAATTTCTCTGGCTACCAGATTTGATACGCCAGGAACGTTAGTAAAAAACTTCAGAGTTTTACTAGCTATTCCACCACCAGTCCTTGCATCATCTGCAAGGTCGGATATTGCCTTTTCAAAAGCATTTCCAAATGAGGAAGTTGCTGCATCTATAGCAACATTACCAACCTGTTCGGCAAAAGTCTTATCCTCAGTAACAACTGTGGTGGTGTAATATTGCGGATTATCCAATGACATTAGTTTGAACTTTGCTGAAATAGAGAGCATTACATAATTGAAATCTTACCTAGTTATTACTAACTATTGTTCAAACTGGTTGTTCCTTCATGAACGGTTTTTACCCACTTAAGCCTTTTTGGACGAATGGACATCCTGGCAGTAATGCTCAACATTACAATTTGCCAGTGAACCATGTAGATTAAACCCCGTAATGACTGCCAGGTAATTCTAAATATAGTGGAGAAGTTTAAAGAATTTCCCTGGGCAATGTTGATCCTAATCAAGCCGCGAAATATGCCAATAAAGCCCCAGGCAAATAGCAATGCTGTTATGGGACTTAAAACTGGTAAACGATGACGAGCGATCGCCATTATACCATCCGGAACATTAGCAGCAGGTACAATATATTGCAGTAGCATCCAGCATAATAAATCTATTCTTTTGCCAAAACCCATTGGCGTACCAAATATATAACGCCAGTAGTCGAGATAGCGTTGATAACCACCTTCTGCCCAACGGTTGCGCTGATGCCAAAGAGATACTGCATCCGTTACTCCCTCTTCATACACCGCAGGGGTTGAAAGCAAGTCAATTTTCCAGTTATCTAAATGTAGGCGAATAGTTAGATCTAGATCATCGGTGATAGTCTCTTCATTCCAACCGCCACAGCTATTGAGGGCTTCGCGACTAACAAACTGACCATTTCCTCGCAATTCACCAATACCCCCTACTGCAATTCGTTGCTGCTGAACATAGCTATCTAGTGCCATTTCTGCAGCTTGCCCTTTTGTCCAAAAATTCTCGCTTTCGTTAGCGATCGCCTATCTGACTTGAACTGCTCCTACCCTGGGCTTGGCAAATAAAGGAACTACTATTTGGAGTAGGTCTGGAGTAACTTTAGCATCCGCATCAAATACACCAATAATATCGCCAAAAGTTTGGGGGACTACTTGATTCAACGCGCCAGATTTTCCACCCCCTGCACTGGCCGCACGATGAACTACTTTGAGTTGGGGATATTCGATCGCCAGACGATCCAAAATTACTGGAGTATTATCGGTGCTGCGGTCGTCTATTGCCCAAACTTCGTATCTATCCGTAGGATAATCTAAGCTACAAAGCATCGCCACCAACTCACTAATTACAGCTTCTTCGTTTTTCGCTGCCAC
>CAKZYI010000056.1 GCA_937884735.1 uncultured Pleurocapsa sp. | reverse complement strand
AGGCTACCTCAGAAGGAGAAAACTCCATTGCCAATGCCAGCACAAGCGATCGCTTTGGCAACGACAGTATTAATCAGAATACCTTTGATTCAGAAATTAACTTTGCTTTAATTCGCCTCAATCTCAATCCCCCTGATGTTGATTATGGGATTAATAAAGTCCCTGAAATATATACCACTAATTTTCAGCCAGTAGATTTAAATACTTGTCCAGTCAATGCTGACAAATTAAATCAACAACCTCAAGCAATAGAGACAGCACAGGGAAAAATATATCCAGCCAGAGGAATTGTTGCTGAAAATGGACAGATTAATTTAACTGCTAAACCTACTAAGAATACTTCTCGCCGAACTTATTCAGAATTAGAATCGTGTTTATAAGCATTCTACTTAACTTTCCCGATTAGTAAACTTCATCATGAGTACCAATTGACTCTAGCAAAATTGCTTGCTGTTCTTCATATTCTACAAATTTGAAAATAATTCTTAGATCGTATCCAGCACTACAAGCGTAAGAATCTTTTAGTTTTCCTTGAAACGGATTTGAAATTAACTCTTGTAGAATACTTTGGATATTATGAGCCAGTTGAGGTTGTCTTTTAAAGATTTAACGAGCGTTTTTAACAAAAGAACTCGATATCGTACTAAAAGCGATCGCAATAAAAGCTAATTTATAAACATCCTAAATTAAAGAGCAATTGCGCCCGTTATAATTTTCTGGCAAGCAAAATTACGAATAATTATCTTCTCCTACTACCTCTAAAATTAAAATTGAGTCTTATGTTGAAATCTCGTTCGGCTTTCTGGATTTCTGCGTCAGTTTTTCTACGTTCTGCTTCTGATTGAGAGCGAGTCTGACTATCGCAGGTTTGTGGGGTGTCAACGGTGGGAGGATTTGAGGGAGTTGATATTGGTGGACTTACTTGTTCTAAGCCAAATGGATCGATGAAGGAGATAGGATTATTTTCCACATAGGCATAAATATTAAGATCGCCTCCTGCAAAGCCAATAGTATCCTCACTAATAAAGCGTCCGATCGCAGCATTATAATATCGAGAGCAATGGTAATATAAATCTATTTCTGGATCTTCTCTGCCTGTATATAGATAGCGAGTATCTATCAGGGGGTTGGTTTGATTGAGAATATTATTATAGGAATCATAAGTCAGATGATTGAATCGTAGCTGTAATTATTAATTCCCGATGCGCTATCGCTGAGAGAAATAACATTACTTATACCATCATAGGTATAGTTCAGTTGTACCTAGGGTGCGTTGGGTGTTCCTGCATTATCAACAGAAGTAGGGCGATCGCGATTATCAAAAGTAGTAGCCAAACTACTAAAGTTATCTGTGGTCAGAATGTTGTTGCTCACCTTGTCATAAGTATAATTAAACTAAATATCCGTGCCGATCCAAGCTTCATCAAGGAGACGATCTATTTCTTCGTAAGTATATTCAGTCCAACAATTGTTGCGATCGACAGTGGCTATTAAACTATCCGCGCCGTCATATTCAAAGGTAGTGCTGTTGCCAAAGGTATCGGTTTCGCTGGTAATGTGACCGCGTCCATCGTAAGTATAAGAGGTAGTGTTACCTAGAGGATCGCTTAATGAAGTTAGATCGCTGTCTAGGTCGTACTGATATCGTACTATACCACCATCGGGATTGATGGTTTGAGTCAGGCGATCTCTAGCATCATAAGTATTTTAAGTTTCATTACCCAAAGGATCGATAGTAAAAACTAAATTACCCAGGGCATCATAATCATAGGTTGTGGTTTGATTTAGAGCATCGTAGTGACAATTATGCGATCAGGCTCTTATTCCCAGTGAAGGATAGTAAAAACTACTAATTACGAGTGATAAAATCAGTCAAACGACCGTAAAGAGAAGATCCTTCCTTATGATTTTCTTTGCCATAGGTACATGTAGTAATAATGGCAATTGTTCCTTGGGATCTTTCTATACAGAAAATCACTGCTACTGTTTCATTACTCGTTCCAGTTATTTTAAATCTGAGATTCCTTTCTTCTGAGGTTGTTACTTCTTTTAGTAGAAAATTTGCGGCTTTGGTAGCCCTACTCCTACATTCATTAAAACCAACAGATAAAATTTTTGAATCTGTCAAAACTATTGGGGTTTCGGCTACGACTGAAGCTCCTGCCGAAAAGATAATTAATGAAGCTGATATTCCTGCTATTAAATCGATTAATGCTCGATTTAAAAACACAATTTTGGCGATCGCCATACTTATAATTTAACTAAGTTTAATTTTAAAAATACAATCCGAATTATATAGGAAAGACGGTATTACTTAGCATTACTTATTAAGCGATCGCCAAAATAAAACAGTTGTGACTTAAACTCTGGTTTCTAAATATTGACCAATAGTAATTTCTTCTCCTGCGCGAGAAATAATCGTCTGTCTGGTACGATACTTGCTGCCAACTAATTTGATCTCCTCTTCAAACACATTAGAATTGTATTCGGTACGCAAACTCATGGTGTCAGGATTGGCAAAAGAGTACACGGCTGTAACTGGTTTGGGAGTGGCAAAACCGCGATCGCGATATAAAATATTTCCTTTAATTCCAAACACAGTTGAACCCACTACAGGCTTCCGATTTTGGTTGGTGTAGTTGCTTTCCCAGGTTACTTTTGTTCCACATACCAAAGCTTCCAAGTCTTCTAATTCGTGGTTTTCGGCAAGGGCGATTAACTCACTAGTACCTTGGGATAAGAATGAAATATTAAGCTTGCTTTCTACTTCTTGGGGTTCAACATTTTTGTTGAGGCTATAGTAACGTCGTTGTGAATTCCATGTGCCTTCAGATTTACGGAAAAAATCGACTATTAAAGACTGTAAGGCAATATTTGTTGTTTGCGCCAATACCATCGAGACTTCACCCCTCTGTTGATTTAAAAGTTCTTGCTAAAGTACTATATGTCAAGCAATAATAAACTATGCGTAATGTTTCTTAACATAGCATAAGTTAGAAACTTTCTGCACTCTGTCCCTGGTTATAGTACGCCTAATGTGGATTAGGAAAAAGTGAGGAAAAGACAGAAGATGAAAGTTACCAAGCTAAACATCAAAAATCTTCCCTCATGAACAGCATAGACTTTGAAAGTGTAATAATTACAGTTTTTGTTCTCGTGATGACCTACGGTCATCCCAGAGCGAAGCTCTGGAATCATCGAAGATGATTGACTGGTATCAATCAGAGGGAAAAGCCTTGAAAACATTATCACCAGGGGCAAAGTCAGAAATGAGCGACAGCGAAATTATTAATCTAGCGTTGGTTATGGATTGTTTGCCATTTCCTGGTGAAACACAATTTATCGGATTTATTCGAGCCAATTATAGACAATGGTTTCCTCAACTGCTCACTCAAAGTCAGTTTAATCGTCGTTTACGCAAATTGGAACAGATGATCGAAACATTGCGCCGAAAATGGGTTAGGCAGTTGGGAGGAGAAAATGCTAATAGCTTCATTATTGATACGAAACCAATTCCAGTTATGGGATATAGAAGAAGTAAACGCCATAGTGACTTTCATGGAAGTGCTGATTACGGATATTATGCAGCAAGAAAGATGAAATATTTTGGCTATAAACTAGTTATGATTTCTACTCTCAAAGGATTGCCAATCGCTTACGAATTAGTTCCTGCCAATGTTGATGAAAGACAAGCCGTTGAGGGCGTTCTAGAAACGGTTCGTAATTCTGACATTTATGGAGATAAGGGTTTTATTGGTCAAGGCTGGCAGCAGCAAATGACTAGTTCGACAGGAAATAAAATCTGGACAATACACCGAGATAATCAACATCATCAACCTTATACTCGTGTAAAACGGTTGATTGCTAAAGTTAGACAAAGAATTGAAGGTGTTTTTCATGAGATTCAGAATACGGGTCGTAATCCTGAACGACTTTTAAATAAGACTGTTCGAGGTCTCTCTACCCATATGGCAGGGAAAATTGCTTCTCATACGTTACGTCTTCTTCTTCGCGACCGCTTTGCAATAGACGTTCTTACTTTTCAGTTCGTCACTCCTGTCTGAAAATCTAATTCACATTAGGCGTGTTGTACTAAAGATATAAATCTAGGTAGTAAAAATATATTTTATTGACGGTTCAAATGTCTATCTAAGGCTATGTCGATCGCTTTGAAAATTGTGAAAAGATCGAAATATCAATTAGATAAAGATTTGAGTTAAAAATATCCTTATGGCTGTTAAAGATAGACCCCCAGGATCGCGAGCGCGATTGATATCGAATATATTATTTACCGTTTCAGCATTGTTTTTAGCGGTTAATTTATTCTTTCCGCAACTATTTAGCGATCCTATTCCTCAAGTACCCTATAGTATGTTTATTGACCAGGTGGAAGATGGCAACGTAGCTAGGGCTTCTGTAGGTCAAGATGAGATTGTCTTTGAAGTCAAAGAGAAAAACGCACAAGAGCCTAATATACTCCGTACCAATCCAGTATTAGACTTAGACTTGCCCAAACGCTTAGAAGAAAACGGCGTAGAGTTTGCAGCAACACCACCACCAAAAAATAACTGGTTGGGTAGTATTTTGGGCTGGGTAATTCCCCCCCTAATCTTTATTGCTATATGGCAATTCTTTATCGGTCGCAACGCAGGAGGCGCGGGGGGTGCATTATCTTTAACCAAAAGTCGTGCCAAAGTCTATGTTGATGGCGAATCGACCAAAGTTACCTTTGACGATGTGGCAGGAGTAGAAGAAGCCAAAGCAGAATTAACCGAAATTGTAGAGTTTCTTAAAACTCCCCAGCGTTATAAAGCGATCGGTGCGAGAATACCAAAAGGAGTTTTATTAGTCGGTCCTCCTGGTACGGGTAAAACCTTGATGGCAAAGGCTGTTGCAGGAGAAGCGGGAGTATCTTTCTTTAGTATTTCTGGTTCGGAATTTGTCGAATTATTTGTTGGTGCGGGTGCAGCTAGAGTTAGAGATTTATTCGAGCAAGCCAAAAAAAAAGACCACTGCATTATCTTTATTGACGAGCTAGATGCCATCGGTCAATCCCGTAGTGGTGGTGGCGGTTTTGTCGGCGGTAACGACGAGCGCGAACAAACATTAAACCAACTGCTTACCGAAATGGATGGTTTTGCAGCAGGAGACGCTACAGTAATTGTTTTGGCTGCTACCAATCGCCCCGAAGTTTTAGACCCCGCCTTATTGCGCCCTGGTAGATTCGATCGCCAGGTATTAGTAGATCGTCCCGATTTAGCTGGTCGTCAAAGAATTTTAGAAATC
>CAKZYI010000055.1 GCA_937884735.1 uncultured Pleurocapsa sp. | reverse complement strand
TATTGTTTATCTAATAATTAGTGCCGCCGTTTTCTTGATTGGTTCTATTTTGTTAGGTCGTTTGGGTAGTCCTTTGATTGTGGGACTGGTTAACGAAATGAAAACCAGAGGGGAAGTTTTAATAACTGGCTTGGTGTTCGCGTTTTCCCTTTCTTATATCGCTACTGCTATTCATTTAGAAGGAATTTTAGGTGCATTTGCCGCAGGGCTGATTCTAGCAGAAACCGAAAAACGGAAAGAATTAGAAGAGCAAGTAATTCCTGTAGCAGATATTCTAGTTCCCGTATTTTTTGTCTGTGTGGGTGCAAAAACAGACCTCAGCGTACTCAATCCTGCTGTTCCTAGCAATCGAGAAGGACTGATTATTGCCACATTTTTAATTTTGGTTGCTATCCTAGGAAAAGTAATCACAGGATTTACTGTTTTTGGCAACCCCGACCTCAATAAATTGGCGATTGGCGTAGGAATGATTCCTCGAGGAGAAGTAGGTTTAGTCTTTGCTGGAGTTGGTTCTGCCAGTGGAGCATTATCTGAAGCTACAGAAGCAGCAATAATCGTAATGGTTATCTCGACTACATTTGTAGCCCCTCCTCTATTGCGTTTGGTATTTGAAGAAAAAGAAACTGTGGCTCAATCAGTGGACAAAGTTCAAGAATGACAACATAATTAGGCGAAGCTCTTAATTAAAATATTCAGAAAAAAGTAGCTTTGCGAAAGACCCGATAATAGTTTATGAAACCTAATTGCTTCTTTTTACGTCTCGATAGATCGAAATTAAAGAATGGGTATTATAAAGTTCAAATGGGATTGGCTCAGGTCATTCTGAGTTTGGTACTGCTCCAAGTAAAGCAATTTGGTCGGGGCTATATTCTATTTGGTGCTTGTGTTTTGGTTTCAAACGGGAGTCTTGGCTAACCGTATCTGACGGTCCAGTTAAAAGAGTGTTTGTGAGGAGCAATAATTGTGAGATTTCACTGGCTATTATCAGGTTTTGTAGGTGTTTTTCTGTTTTGTTCCCCCGCTAAGGCAGGAAAAATCTTATCTTGGGAATTTGAAGAACAAGATAATAATTTAGTTTTTACCACTGATGAGGGAGTGCAACCAGAAGCCCAACTACTGAGTAACCCAACTCGCTTGGTAATTGATTTGCCAGGAACTACTCTAGATAGAGAAACTGTCAAAGAAAGTTATGAGGGTGCTATCAGAGGCTTTAGAATTGGACAGCCCGAACCAAATACTTCTCGTATTGTGGTTGAGCTAGCCCCTGGCTATACTCTTGACTCTGATGAGATTAAATTTAAGGGTGTTTCTCCTACAGAATGGGAAGTAGAATTTTCTGAACCCAAAGTTTCTCGCATCAATGTTGCAGATAACGGCGACAGTGAAGCTTTGGACTTACCCCAAGTAGATCTTCCTGAATCTCTCCCTGGATTAGAAGATGCAGATGTACCTAATACCAAAACCGTTAGCAACTCTCCTCACATCAAAACTACCAAAAATGGTTTTTTTGTTGATATTGATGGTAATCGTCAAATAAAAATTGATTCTGAGCGAAATGGCGATCGCATTGACTTTACTTTGGAGGGAATTACTCTTCCCGATGACTTGATTTCTCAATCAGTTGGAGTAAATCAATATGGTGTTTCAAACATTGAGTTTGAGCAGGTTAATGATTCTGAAGCCGTGATGAGTCTGACGGTGGAAGAAGGTAGTCCAGATTGGCTGGCTACTTTTAGCCGTATTAAAGGTTTACTACTTGTACCCAAAGGTAAATTACCCACTTCCACCACAGCGGTTTCTTCCTCCAATGAAAGCCAGGCTGAATCGATGGGAGAAATAAAGCCAAGTAATACCGAAGAACTTAAAGCCGAGCTCGATCTGATTGACGAAATCGAGCTAACAGACGATGATACCGAGCTTTTAATACATGCGGACAATGAATTGGCAGCAGTTGCTTCTCGCAAGAGCAACGGTATCTATCAAGTTACTATTGACAATGCAGAATTAGCCGAAGACTTTAAGGGGCCTCAATTAGAGGCTGGAAGCCCAGTTTCTCAATTGAGAGTACGCCAAGAAGATTCTCGGGTAGTTGTAGAGATTACTACTAGATTGAGATATCATCTGGGCAAAATTATTGCAGAAGATAAGTCTGTAGCTTTACCAATCAAAGTAGGAGTTGCTCCTCTACCTCAAACAGACGCTCCTTTATTGCCGCCTCGCTTTGCCAAAGCACCCAAAACAAGACCATTTCCTAGTAATCCTGTTATTCCACCCAAAAGCGATCGTCCCAGAATCATTATAGATCCAGGACATGGAGGACACGACCCAGGCACAATTGGCATTGGAGGATTCAGAGAAAAAGATTTGGTCTTGCCTATTTCTCTTGATGTGACAGAAATCTTAAGAAAACAAGACATTGAAGTGATCATGACCAGGGATACTGATGACTTTATTAGTCTAGAAGGTAGAACCGACATGGCTAACGAGCTTAATGCCGATTTATTTGTTAGTATTCATGCCAATGCTATCAACCTTAGTCGTCCCGATGTTAACGGTTTGGAAACTTATTACTACAAAAGCAAAAATGGTCGTCGTTTAGCAGAAATAATTCACTGGAGTATTCTGAATGGAGTCAACATTGATAACCGAGGCATTCGCCAAGCCAGATTTTTTGTCTTGAGACACTCTGTAATGCCAGCCGTATTGGTGGAGGTCGGTTTCTTAACTGGTGCAGTAGCCTCTTCTCGCCTCAAAAACCCCAATCACCGCCGTCAAATGGCAGACGCGATCGCAAGGGGAATTATAGAGTATATTA
>CAKZYI010000054.1 GCA_937884735.1 uncultured Pleurocapsa sp. | reverse complement strand
TTTACTCATTCTCTCTCCCTTTATTTTTAATTATTAGAAAGCCATTTCTCAATCCACGCAAAATTACTGTGATACATAGAATTGCACCATTAAACAACATACTCTCTGCACTCATATCTGTCTCTCCTGTTTTTTTACTAGATATTTTTTTATAAGATGAGATTAGTTTAATTAAAAGCTTTAGGCTTTAAGCTATTTAAATTGCTAATTTTCAACCATAATCAATAATAGGTATTTTAAATCATCAAGTCATACCATTTATAACGAAATTAGTTTTAAATCGAGCTTTACACATAAATGTCTATTCCTTCCTTGGCTATTACCATGGGCGATCCTGCTGGGATTGGTCCAGAAATTATCCTCAAAGCTTTGACCGATAAGTCTTTATTCCAAAGATGTAAGATAGTGGTTATTGGCGATCGCCAACTGCTGCAATTTACCTACGAACATCTGGTGCAGCAAACCGCCCTAACCCCAGAAGATTTAATCAATCCTCGTACTCTTTCAATGGTAGATGTTCCCCTAGAAGGCAAAATAACAATGGGACGGGGCGATGCAATTAGTGGCGGATTCAGCTTCAATTGTTTGGAAAAAGCGATCGCTTTGACTTTGGAAGATGAATTTCAAGGTATTGTTACTGCACCTATCGCTAAGTCCTTATGGAAAGCAGCAGGACACGAATATCCTGGTCAGACGGAAGTTTTGGCGCAAAAAGCGGGAATTGAAAAATTTGGCATGATGTTTGTTGGCAAGTCGCCCCATACAGGCTGGATTTTACGCAGTATTTTAGCTACCACTCACATCCCTTTGGCGGATGTTTCCCAAGCCTTAACTCCCAAGCTAATGTCTTCTAAACTAGATTTGTTGATTCAATCTTTAAAGCAAGACTTTGGCGTTACTGAGCCTCACATTGCGATCGCAGGTCTAAATCCCCATAGTGGCGAGGCAGGACAGCTAGGTATAGAAGAACAAGACTGGCTTTTAGGCTGGCTCAAACAGGCTCAAGCTAAATATCCAGAAGCCAAACTAACTGGCTTGATTCCTCCCGATACGATGTGGGTCAAACCTGGTCAAGCCTGGTATGGTAATTATCAGTCTTCTCCCACAACCGCAGATGCTTACTTTGCTTTATATCACGACCAGGGTTTAATTCCTGTTAAGTTAATGGCATTTGAACAAGCCATTAATACAACAGTTGGACTGCCTTTTATTCGCACTTCTCCAGATCACGGCACGGCTTTTGACATTGCGGGGCAAGGCATAGCAAACGCCAGTAGCATGAAGTCAGCAATTGAATTGGCAATCCAAATTAGTAGTCAACGAGCTATTTCAAGTAGTGGGGTGGGCAAGAACTATAAAATTGCTAGTAATTAAAAACATCTTCTATACTGCCCACCAGCAGAATTAATATTACTTCTTAGTAATTTTTGGTGCGGGTTTGGGGGCACTGTTTCTTTTGCGAGAATTTCCTGAGTTACCTGAAGATCTACCACGGCGATCGGAATCATCAGATTTAGGAGGTGCGTCGCTGTAGATATCGAGAAAAACTGATTCGTTATGAGATGTTGCTGCGGTTTCAATAGCAGTGCGAATGGCTTGAATATTGCGTCCACCGCGACCAAAAACCTTACCGCGATCGCTCTTGTCAAAAGCAACCCGCAACCAAATCTTGTTTTTGTTCTGATTAACTTCAGAATTCACACATAGGGATTGGGGATCGTTCAAAAAAGGCTCGATCAAAAAGCGTACTAACCCTTCATAGTCGGGTTTAGTCACCCCTTGATCGCTCCCACTTTCGGTCTTATTTGGCATTTACTTGTTCAAAAACTTGAGCTTTGTTAAGAATATTTCTTACGGTCTGGCTAGGTTGTGCGCCTTGTTCTAATCTTTTAACAATAGCTGGAACATCTAATCTAGTTTCGTCTGTTCTAGGGTTATAAAAACCTAATTCTTCAATGGGGCGACCATCTCTACGGGTTTTACTTTCAATCGCTACAATACGGTAGCTAACTTCAATTTACTTACAGAATCGTTTCTAAAGATATATAATAATATTTCAGTTAGATCATATATATACAGACAATCAATGCATCTCTTAAAAACTACACATCATGTCTGATACAAATTTAGAATACTGGCAGCAAAAACTCAGCACTAAACTACCAGTTTTAGAACTAACTACAGATAAATTAAGAACCGATCGTAGAGATTATTGTGTTGGTGTAGAAACTTTTGTTT
>CAKZYI010000053.1 GCA_937884735.1 uncultured Pleurocapsa sp. | reverse complement strand
AGCGGTCTGTCAGGGGCTTATTTGCTGCTATATGCAGATAAGTAAATAGTATATGCCCTGATTGAATTAATTTATATTCTGCTGCTATTGGTTCTTTGACCTTAATAACTAATTCTTGATTCCAGGCATCTTTTGCTGCGGGTACAATAGTTGCTCCCGCTAGTTGATAATCGCGATCGCTAAACCCAGAACCGACTCCAGCTAGGGTTTCTACGGCTACACTGTGACCTTTATCTGTCAACACCCGAACGCTATTGGGGGATAAGCCGACTCGAAATTCTTGGTCTTTGATTTCTTTTGGTACGCCTATTTGCATGATTTTTTTTGAATGGATAATAGACAATAAAACAGAGGAGGGTGCTAATAGCTAATGGCTAATAGCTACTTGATCGTCTATAGCCTGCTGTAATTTTTCAACGATTAAATCTGCATCCGCTTCAGTCAAGATAAGTGGAGGGGCGATAATTAGCACGTTAGAAAGTCCTGGGATAGTGTTGACGTTGCGTCCAATTCTGACTCCTGATTCTAGGCAGGCAGACACAATTGCCCCTACTTTTTCTCCTGCCAAAGGTTCTTTAGTTTCTTTATTTGCTACTAATTCAATACCTAGCAACAAACCTTTACCCCGTATATCACCTACTAGGGGATGATCTGCTAAATTATCAAGCCCTGCTTTTAAATATGCACCCATTTTGTCTGCTCGCTCTGCTAATTGTTCCGCCTCCAGAATCTCGATGTTTTTCAAAGACAGGGCAGTAGAAGCAGGATTTCCGCCATAGGTATTGACATTACGAAAGAGGGAAGTGGGATCGGACTCGTCTGAGAAAGCATTAAAGACATGCTGCTGGGCTACGGTGGCAGAAAGGGGTAAATAACCGCTGGTAATGCCTTTTGCCAGAGTAATGATATCGGGCTTGACTCCCCAGAATTCGTGTCCGAACATTTTGCCCAAACGACCAAAACCATTAACTACTTCATCAAAGATCAATAAGATACCATAGCGATCGCATATATCCCGCAGTATGGGCAGATATTCATCAGGGGGAACAATTACCCCACCACCAGAGATAACAGGCTCGATAATACTCGCAGCAACGCTTTCTGCACCTTCAAGAATCACTTCAT
>CAKZYI010000052.1 GCA_937884735.1 uncultured Pleurocapsa sp. | reverse complement strand
ACTAATTCAAATTTGCCGTAACAGGATAGCGTTGCAATACCTGTTTTAAATACTAGGCGGTATAAGATTTCTTATTTTTCGCCACATCTTCAGGGGTACCCTCCGCAATAATTTCTCCCCCTTTATCTCCCCCTTCTGGGCCAAGATCGATAATCCAGTCAGAACATCTAATAACATCTAGATTATGTTCGATGACAATCAAAGAATTGCCCTTATCTACCAAACGCTGCACTACATTCAAGAGATGATGGACATCATAGAATGATAAGCCTGTAGTGGGGTCATCAATTAGGTACAGGGTTTTGCCCGTGGCGCGACGGGATAATTCTGAGGCTAGTTTGACTCGTTGGGCTTCTCCTCCTGATAAGGTGGGGGCTGGTTGTCCTAGTTTGACATAACCCAAGCCGACATCTACCAGGGTTTGTAGTTTTTTGGCTGCGCGGGGAATGTTTTGAAAGTTTTCTAAGGCTTCTTCTACCGTCATATCTAAAACATCCGCAATAGAATGATTTTTATATTTAGCCTGGAGAGTTTCGCGGTTATATCTAGCACCTTTGCAGACATCGCATTGGACATACACATCGGGTAAAAAGTTCATTTCAATTACATTTACTCCCTGCCCGCTACAGGCTTCACAACGCCCACCTTTAACGTTAAAAGAAAATCTTCCTGCTTTATATCCCCTAGCTTTGGCTTCGATGGTTTCGGCAAAGATAGCCCGAATCGCGTCAAATACTCCCGTATAGGTAGCGGTATTAGAGCGAGGAGTACGCCCAATAGGAGACTGATCGATTGTAATAACTTTATCGATCGCCTGTAAACCCGTAACCTCTCCCAAATTTCTCGGAAATGGCACTTTACGGCTGAGATTGTGTTTTAAAGCAGGATGGAGTAATTCGTTAATTAGGGTAGATTTACCCGAACCCGATACCCCTGTAATACAGACAAATTTGCCTAAAGGAATAGTGACATCAATATGCTGAAGATTATTTCGATGACAGTCTTTGAGGGTCAAACCATGGGCTTTGCCTTGTCTTCTCTCATCAGGCGTTGCAATAGTTCTTTTTCCCGATAAATACGCCCCCGTTAAAGAAGTTTCGGAATTTAAAAGATCTTGTAAATCTCCTTGGACTACTATATCGCCTCCGTGTACTCCTGCTTTGGGACCAATATCAACTACACTATCGGCAGCCCTGATGGTGTCTTCATCATGTTCTACTACGATTAAAGTATTGCCCAAATCTCTGAGTTTTTTTAAGGTACCCAACAGCTTATCGTTATCTCGTTGATGCAAGCCAATACTAGGCTCGTCCAAGACATATAGTACTCCTGTCAAGCCTGCACCAATTTGAGTAGCTAGTCTTATACGTTGGGCTTCTCCCCCAGAAAGAGTCATCGCAGCACGGTCTAAGGTTAAATAATCCAAACCAACATCCAACAAAAATTTGAGACGGGCTTTAATCTCTTTGAGGGCTAATTCACCAATCAAAGCCTGACGGTTGCTCAATTTAAGGTTATTTACCCTATTCAAACATTCATGGATAGGTTCGCTGGTGTGATGGTTTAGGCGGAAGTGTACCAAGCTAACGGACTAAGAAGCTGGCTTGAGGCGTTTTCCATTTCAAGTATCGCAGGGCTGATCGATTAAATACTGTTCTAGCTTATTTTTAATGGAATCAGAATTAGTTTCACGATAGTTGCGCTGCAACATTTTCAATACCCCTGAGTAGTGACGATGATAACCCTTAGGTTCGCCTCCACGACTGTCTGATTCAAAGTAAACTGGATCTTTAGCCCCAAATAAAATTACTTCTTGCTGTTCTTGACTTAAATCACCCCATTTGGTTTGAATTTCAAACCCAAAAGCCTGTCCGACTCCGTGTAATAAAGAGAGATAATAGGAATTATCTTTGTACGACCAAGGCGCGATCGCACTGTATAATGGTTGGGTGAAATCTGGTCCGCCTAATTCAGCGTATCAGGCGCGCTGACTCCCCATCCCATGACAATTAGGACAAGCACCATAAGGAGAATTAAAGGAAAACAGACGGGGTGAAAGCTCTTCAATTACCGCACCATGTTTGGGACAGGCAAAGTTTTCGGAAAAGGTAATATTTGCGGGCTGTTTTTCTTTGCCATCAGTAGGGGGAATGATATCAATCTCGGCAATACCTTCTGCCAAACTCAAACAGGTACCCAACGAGTCTGCTAAACGCTCGGCAATTCCTGGTTTTTTGATTAAACGATCTACAACTACTTCAATGTTGTGCTTGTAGTTTTTATCTAGCTCAATATTATCGTCTAACTGTCTTACTTCTCCATCGATTTTAACCCTTACAAAGCCTTGAGAAGTCAAACTAGACAATAGTTGCTTGTGAGTACCTTTTTTACTCCGCACTACGGGAGCAAGAATCATAAATTTAGTTTTATCGGGCAATTCCAAAATGCGATCGCACATTTGGTCGATGGTTTGGGGTACGATAGAGCGATCGCATTTTGGGCAATGAGGTTCCCCAGCCCTACCAAACAAGAGCCTCAAGTAGTCATAAATTTCTGTTACCGTACCCACTGTAGATCGAGGGTTATGGGAAGTAGATTTTTGATCGATGGAAATAGCAGGGCTTAATCCTTCAATAGCATCCACGTCAGGTTTATCTAGCTGTCCCAAAAACTGACGAGCATAAGCACTGAGAGATTCTACATAACGTCTTTGTCCCTCGGCAAAAATAGTATCAAAAGCTAGGGAAGACTTACCCGATCCCGATACCCCAGTAAACACAATCAGCTTATTGCGAGGTAATTCAAGATCGACATTCTTAAGGTTATGTTGTCTGGCACCTTTAATGCGAATCACATTTTCTGCCAAAGTTTCTGGTTGAAGTTGATTAGTTTTACCGTTGGCTTTAATACCGTTGCTTGAGGGAGACATACAAACAGTGCTTAATAGTTCTTAACTATATTAGCGTTATATAGCCTAATATTTATAGTAGTTAGAGCAGTTTACAGAATAGCTGTACTAATTCTTGAGTACTAACTAAAATTTCTGTATCGAGGGAATTATATAGATCCTGAGTTCGATATCCCTGAGCTAAAATATTGTCCCAGGCTTGCTGTAGGCTATTTATCGCTTCTACTTCTCCCCATTGTTCGAGCATCATCATCGCGCTAGCCAGAGTACCTAAAGGGTTAGCTTGATTTTTCCCTGCAATATCGGGAGCTGTGCCATGAATTGGTTCATACAGCCCCAATCCATTGGAGTTAAGACTAGCTGAACCCAACAAGCCTATCGAACCGACTAAAGCACCACCAAGATCGCTGAGGATATCGCCAAACAAGTTACCCCCTAGGATGACATCAAAGTGTTGTGGATTAATGACTAGCTGCATAGCTAAATTATCTACCAGCATTGGTTCAACTTTTACATCGGGATATGCCCCAGCAACTTCGGCTACCAATCGAGTCCAGGGTAAATGAGGTAAGGCGTTTTCTTTGTGGGCGACTGTTAGTAGATTTTTTCTGTGTCTAGCTTTTTCTAGAGCAACTTTGGCAATACGCTTGATTTGCCAGTCGTAATACTTCATGGTGTGATAGCCATAGTTACCCTGTCTATCTTTTTCTCTTCCTGATACTCCAAAATAAATACCGCTAACTAGTTCCCGAACAAACAAAATGTCTACTTCAGACAAAAGGTTTTTTTTTAGACTGGAGTAATTAATCAGACTAGAGCATACTTTAACTGGGCGTAGATTAACAAAGAAATCAAACTGTTTTCTTAATTCTAGTAATCCTCCTTTGCTTACCGCACCAAATAGTATGCCATCTGCTTGACTACATATTTGTAATGTCTCTGCGGGAAAATATGAGCCATATTTTTTAAGTGCTTGTTCTCCAATCAAGCCATAGTTTATTTGTAGTTTAAGATTATGTCTGGTAGCTACATGTTGCAGAATATTTAGAGTTGCTTCTACTACTTCTAAACCAATTCCTTCTCCTGGCAAAGCCGCTATTTTATAATGCTTCATTATTTATAGTTGTTCCAATTAATTTCCTCACAATCTGAGCGATTGTTTCGGGGGATTAAGGATTGGGGATTAGGTGACTAAAATATACGTTCAATAATAGGGCAGGTAATTAATTTAAAAAAAGAACTTTCTTTAAACAGCAAATAAATCACGAACTGCTTGCTCAAGATTATCTTGCTTAACCAAAGATTCTCCAATTAATACTGCTTTTGCCCCTGCACTTTTAACAGTATTTAAATCGTCTATAGTATGCAAACCAGATTCGCTAACAACTAAAATATTGCGCTGTTCTAAAATATCTTTTCTAGCAGCAAAGATATCTTTAGTAGTTGATAAACTAACAGAAAAATCTTCTAGGTTACGATTATTAATACCAATCAATTCTACTCCATCGATCGCCAGCACTCGATCTAATTCTGCTAATGTATGAACCTCAATCAAAGGAGTCATCCCCAAGGCTTTGGTAATTTTAACAAAGTAATTTAAATCTTTATCTTCTAATATTGCAGCGATTAGAAGCACCGCATCTGCGCCTTTGGCACGAGCAAGATACATTTGATAGGGATAAATAATAAACTCTTTACACAATAAAGGTAAGTCTACGGCTTGTCTGACTAAACTTAAATTGCCAAAGCTTCCCTGAAAGAATTTTTGATCTGTCAACACAGATAAACAACTCGCACCGCCTTTTTCGTAAGCTTTTGCGATCGCAACTGGATTGAAATTAGCTTTGATTATGCCTTTGGATGGAGAGGCTTTTTTTACTTCAGCTATCAGTGCAGGGTTAGTTTTACCGTTACGTAGTGCAGCCAGAAAGTCCTTAGCAGGAGCAATATCTTGTACCTGCTGACGTAGTTGTAAAAGAGGTAAGCGACCGCGCATTCTTTCTACTTCTACTTCTTTATACCAAACAATTTCTTCTAAGATGTTGTTTGGTTCGCAGTTAGGAATATCGGACTGATATTCTACTTCTCCTGAATTAATTTTGGGATTAGGATTTCTACGTCTGATTTGCATTATTTAGCTGATTGATACGATCTTTGCCTACATTGAATCTTAGATTACCTCAATTTGAGTCTCAAGTTTGATTGGATTTTCCTTGTGGATGACGACAGCAAATATTGTTGCTAGGATGCTGTTCGTTTATCAAAAAAATAGATAATAGATATGCTAAAGACTCCCATAACTACAGTTTGCGTTTTAGGAATGCATCGTAGCGGTACAAGTTGCCTAGCAGGTTCTCTTCAAGCCGCAGGTTTGCCTGGAGGAAAGGTTATGAAGTATTGCATTCACAATACTAAAGGGAGTCGAGAAAATCAATCAATCAACGATCTCAATGAAAGTATTTTTACTAGTAATAATGGATCTTGGTATAGTCCACCTGCCACTATTAAATATTCAACTAAGCATCAACAACATCGTAATAGGATAGTTGCAGATTTAAACAGTCAGTTTCCAGTTTGGATGTTTAAAGATCCTCGTACTGTTTTAACGTTACCATTCTGGCAAAAAAAAATCCCTAATTTACAGTTAATTGCATCTTTTCGTCAACCTTTGAAGGTTGCAATGTCTTTATATCAAAGACAATCTTTACAAATACCTCTTAGGGAAGGAATTAAATTATGGATTTATTATAATAGTTTGATTTTAGAAGCATATAAGCAAAAAAGTTTTCCACTTATATGTTTTGATTCACCTCAAGATGAATATTTAACTCAGTTATCTAAGATAGTAAATTTATTAAATAATAGATTGCCCCATAATACTCAGCTATCTTCAACTAAAGTCAAGGATTTTTATGAATCAAAATTAGTTCATCAAGAAAAAGCCACAGTATTGTTACCGAACAAAGAAGATCAAGTACTTTTAGAAAAGGCAGAATTATTGTATCAGGAGCTAAGAATAAAAGCAGGAATATCAGGTGATTTTGAAAGCAATAAAAATACTTCTCTTTGTGTATCTTTAGAAGAAGATAGTACAGCCTATCTTCAGGCACTTAAAACTCAGCCCAGTAATGCTCAATTGTATTTCATGCTGGCAAAGGCGCAAGAAGATGAAGGAGATATAGAAGCGGCAATCTCTTCTTCTAGAACAGCATTTAGTTTAGATTGTTATAGCGTTGATATTACAGAACAACTAAGCCGACTTTTATCTCATATAGGAGATTTCGCCGAAGCAATTTCTTTAATAGAGTCGTTAATTAAGCACCAACCTTATAATCCTAGACTTTATATAAACTTAGGTAATGTACAACGATCGCAAAGAGATTTTGCATCAGCAGTTCTTACCTTCCAAAAAGTATTAGAATTAATCCCTGAAGATGCTCTATCTTTAACAAGAGTATGCGATATTTTAATCCAAGACAATCGTATTGAAGAAGCTATTTTAAATTGTCAAAAAACTTTAGAATTATATCCACAAGATACTCAAGTATATTTTTCTCTGGGTCGAGCCTATGAGAAACAAGATAATTTGGAACAAGCAATTATTTGCTACCAAAAATCAATTGATTTTTGTACTTTATCTCCTGGCAATGTTTACTTTCATCTAGGAAATATTTTTAAAAAACAAAACAATAGCAAAGAAGCTTTTCATGCCTACAAGAACGCTATTAGATTTGAATCGAAGAGCTACTATGGCTATTTAGGATTAGCAAACTATTATCAAGAACAAAATAAATGGGAGCAAGCTAGTCCTTTTTATCAGAAAGCAATTGAATTAGAATATACAAATCCTCAAGCTTATTTTCTTTTTGGACAAAATTTACAAAAGCAAGAAAAATGGCAAGAAGCGGCAACAGCATATGAAAAAACCGTCGAACTTCATGCTCAGCACTTTCAAGCAAATATTGAATTAGCAAGCTGCTATTCTCACCTTGAAAAATGGGATAAAGCAATTCAAATCTATCAAAAACTAATCAAATTAAATCCTCAAAACTCAAAAGCATACCTGCTCTTAGGAGAAATTTTTGTTCGCCAAGAAAGCTGGGAAGAGGCAAAAGCGGCATATGAAAAAACTGTTGAACTTCATTCACAAAATTTTCAAGCAAATATTGAATTGGCAAGCTGCTATTGCCAGCTAAAACAATGGGATAAAGCAGTCCAAATTTATCAAAAATTAATTAAATTAAATCCTCAAAATATTAAAGTTTATTTACTCTTAGGAGAAGTCTTAATCATACAAAAAAACTGGCAAGAAGCCGCGAACAATTACTTAACAACCATCAAAATTAATCGCAATCATTTTCAAGCAAACATTGAATTAGCAAGCTGCTATTGCCAGCTAAAACAATGGGATAAAGCAGTCCAAATTTATCAAA
>CAKZYI010000051.1 GCA_937884735.1 uncultured Pleurocapsa sp. | reverse complement strand
TGAACATCAGGGTTTACAAAGTTCTCTGGCACTTTCTACCAGGGATAATAACGAAGGTTTCTTAACCGCTGAAGAAATACTCGATTTAAATCTAAATGCAGAGCTAGTCGTACTCAGTGCTTGCAATACTGGCAGAGGAACAATTACAGGGGATGGGGTTGTGGTATTATCTCGCTCTTTCTTACTTGCAGGAGCGCGCAATACCTTAGTGTCTCTTTGGTATGTACCCGATTTAGCGACATCTGCATTAATGACTGATTTCTATCTTCAACTTCAAGCAGATCCCAATAAGCCTAGAGCTTTACGTCAGGCAATGTTAAACACCATGAAAACCTACCCTACTCCTCATGAATGGGCTGCTTTTATGCTAGTTGGACAATAAAATAACCTATAACTTATAACCTATAACGACTTCGCTTTAACTCAAACTGACATTGATTACAAGAGGGAGTCCATTAAGTTCATGATGTTAATGCTCTGGGGTGATATCTCCTGATTAGTATCTGACAAATCAGTTTCTAATAATCCTTTGAGAGCAATTAACTTCATGCTGTTTTCTGCCAAAGTTTCTGCGATCGCATTTCCTGCTTTTATATAGCCTACTGCGCCCAAATCCATCAATGCAGAACGACGTAATTGCAAGTCATCGCCTTCTAAAGCCTTAATTAAAATCTCACCATATTTATCTTGGTGAGTTAACTGATACATTGCTCTTGCAGCAGCGTATTTTACTTTTTCTGTGGGGTGTTTTGTAAACGGCTCTATATGCTCAATTGCATCCGTTGCCTCTAATGTACCCAATGCTTCAATCACCGCTTCATAAGGCTGAACTAAGTGAGGCTTTCCTGGTACTCTAGTAGCGGATTCTATCCCACCATCTAGTAATTCAATCAATGCTGGAATACATCTGCGATCGTCTAGCACTTCTAAAGCCTGTGCAGCAGCTTCTCTAACGTAGTAATCTGGAAACTTTAAACAACGAATCAACGGTTCTACAGCAGCTTTATCACCTAGTTTACCCAAAGCTCTAGCTGCGTTGCGTCGGAGGGGATAACCACCATCAGGAGCGCGATCTTTCTCATCTTCTAATGCCATCAAAAGACTGTTTACTGCTTCTGGAGTTTTAATCCGAAACTTACCCAACCACCAAGCAGCATAATATCTCGCACCTAAATCCTTTTTTTGTTTTAGATTTGCGATCGCCGTTTTTTCAGTTAACTGTTCCGCTTCCTGTGAGGCAGTATCCTTTATAACTTGTCCTTCCTCATCCTTCATCCCTTATCCCTCATCCCTTAAACACGACAATACTCAGAAAAGTAAACAAATACTAGCCTTTCGGCACGGCATCCGCATACTCTTCTGAGTAATGCTTAATTAATCAAGTATCTTGATTTTTATATAACGGCTATCTTTCACTATAGATAGACCAATATTTATTAGCTGTAACTAAATTTCGGCAATCTTAGCTAAGTGCGTTGATTGCGTAATCTAAGTAGTTGTTTGCTTCAGTAGCAGGTTGACCGCTTAAACCATGGTTGGATTTGATGTATTTTAGAGCTTCAATGTACCAGCTAGGAGATAGCTCGTAAGCACGGTTGATCTCATCAAGACCAGCTACTAAATACTCATCCATAGGACCTGTACCACCAGAAACTAGGCAGTAGGTTACCATTCTTAGGTAATAGCCAATGTCACGAGAACATTTTGCTTTACCAGTAGGAGTGGAAGCATACTGAGGCCCTTGTGTGCTAGTAGTGTAAGGAAATTTTGCGTACACTGCATTAGCTGCACCGTCGATTAAACCTTGAGAATTACTTGTCAAAGCTTTTGCTGCTTCTAAAGCTGCGCTGGCACGTTGAAAACGACCAAAAGCAGTTTGAATTTCGGTGTTTGTCAAAAAACGACCCTGGGAATCAGCAGAGGATACCGCTTCAGTTAGAGGAGTTTTCATGGTTGTGATGTTTCTCTTGTTTTACTAATTTTTTCTAAGACAACCAAAGTTTTGGTTGATGTTATCCAAAGGATAGTTACTCTGTTCGTTAGGATTAGCCTACAGAAGCAGCAGCGCGGTCAAAGTAGCCAGCAATTTCAGAAGCAATTGCACTACAGTCGCCAGGAGTGATGCCATTAGTGTCGTTAACAATCGCTAAAGCAGCATCTTTCATTTTTTGAACGCCGACTGCTACAGAAGCACCAGGAGTACCAAGAGCTAGATAAGTTTCACGTAGTCCATTTAGACAACGATCTTCAAGAACGCTTGCGTCACCAGTGAAAATAGCGTAAGTGATGTAGCGCAAAATGATTTCCATGTCGCGCAAACAAGCAGCGTTACGACGACTAGTGTAAGCATTTCCACCAGGGGCGATTAGTTGAGGTTGCTCGGCAAACAAAGCGCGAGCAGCATTAGTGACAATAGCGGAAGCGTTACCAGTTATGCGGTTAACAGAATCCATACGTTTGTTGCTAGCAGCAACCATTGCACTTAGAGCGTCTAGTTGACCAGTGGATAAGAACTCACCACGAGCATCAGCTTGAGACACTACTCTAGTAAATGCGTCGAACATTATAAATAATCTCCTACTTGATTTAAATTTGGTTTAGTTGAACTTCAAAAAGGAATCTTAACTTATAACTATCATGAATCATTAGCCTGAGCCGATTCTAAATCAGTTGTGTTACCCTACGTCTTACACCGATTTACATCGATGTAAAGATAATGAGCGAATTAGTTAATCGCCGAAGGTGCTAAGTTACTATTCTCTATGAGCTTAGTAAAAATTTCTTAAGCCACCCAATAAAACTTTACACTCTTAATAAAAAACCTTAGAGAGGTGCTTTTTTGCGATCGCCTAGAAATACAGTTTATCTTTGATTTACATCAATAAAACCAAACCATACAGCTTTTTAGCTTACGTTAGTTAGCGTTTTTCCCTCAGGTAACTTTTATACAACGGCGTTGAACCTTTATTTGTTACATCTTGTTAATTTTTTCTGGCTTTACCAATTTTGCTTGACAAACTACTGGGCTTGGCAAACACGATTTGGTCATGAGAACTCTAGGAAAAAATTTTCTTATGATTCATTATCTTATTTTTCTGTAACCAAAATCAATTCACTGTTACGTTTATCAACAATTGGCTGATTAAGAGCTACTATGCTTTAGCTAGCTAAAGATAATTGGCGATCTAGATCGAACAGAAAACCATGAATATATTCTTCTGTCCATTCTGTGCCATATAAACGAGTCAACATTCCCCTAGCAGGATCTTTTTCTGCTCGATAGTCAGCGTAGCTTTTTTGAGCTTTGAGAATAGCCGAAAGTTCTTGTGAGTCGGTTACTTTTTCTGCCTGGCGGACAAAATCGATATAGGCATCAAGATAATCACAAAAAGCAGCAAATACTTTAGTTTTTACCACTTCTGTCTCTGACGGACGAGTCCACAAAAAAGCAGGCGAAAAATATTGTTGTGCTTCTTCAGGAAAATCTCCACCCCAGGGTAAATCTTTTTGATACTCACGAAACATGGGCATAACAGGCTCGCTGTATTTAGCCTGGTAAGATTTGTTTTGGCTAAACAAAGGTTGCATATCGATCGCAATCAAATGTCCCCCTGGCAAAGCTACTAAATCCGCACCAAAAAAAGGCAGATCGTAATTAAGATCGTGAAAAATTACAAAATTGAGTACTTGGAGAGAGTTCCCCCCTTCAACATGGGCTGCTCTAATTTGCCTTAGTTTTTTAGATTTAAAACCGTGACTGGTAGTTAATACAGCTTCTTCTCTTTTGCCTTTTCCCATTATGCCTTCTTTGCGTTCAAAGCCTTCAGGAATAACATATGGCTCCAAATCCAACTTCGCTGTTAAAGTTGCGATCGCATGGTCTAAAAATGGTTTATATAAAGTCATTTCAATTATCAATTATCGTTGACCATTCAACATCTCAATATTTAATGTTTTGCACTAGATACAGCGAGGGGAGAAGCATCTTCAAATAAGAATTCGTAGAGGAATTTCTCCGACCATTCTGCACCAAAATAGCTGCTGAATAAGCCATGAGCAGGGTCGCGTTCGGCACTATACTGATCGTATTCTTTTTGTGCTTCGACAATGCGTTGAATGTCTGCTGGGTTGGTTAAAGGTTCGGCATCTGCGACCATTTGCCAATACAAATCGAGGTATTCTTGGAAAGCTGGAAATAAGCTATTGACTACAGTTTCCGAATCAAGTTTGGCAAAGAGCAAATATTTAGAGAAATATTGATTTGCATCATAGAATTTCATTTCTAAATTTTGCGCCAACTCGTTATACTTATCCCGAATCTCTTTCATCGGTTCAATATACTTGTCAATGTAGGCGCGATCGCGAAATAATGGCTGAAAGTCCATTACTACCAATATTTTCTTCTTGCCAAAAGAAAGAAAATCAACCCCCAGCAAGGGGATATCATAATGATGAGCGGGATAGACAACGCTATTAAATACTTGAGCCGTCTCTCCTGCGTCAATATAAGAATAACGTATTTTTCTTAGTTGATCGGACTGATAGCACCAGCTTTGAATAGTGGCGGGATTTTTACCTCTCTGGCTTACATTAGACTCTAATCCTGCTGGAATGGAGCGACTACGAAGGTCAAAACGATTAAAAAGTTCTTCTTCTAAATATTTTTTAAAGGGCGCGAACATATAATTATTGCAATATACAGTATGCCTCGTTACCAGAATAAAAAGAAGTCTGTGGATAGTCTCTTTTTATGAGAACAAAGCAACAAAGCTTTACGAATATTAGCCCCGCTTCGCTCAAGGGAGCAACAACTTGTTTTCATGAAGTTATAAACAAATAAAAAAAGCTGAAGGTTAATTAGAATAATGATTAGAGTATTATTGGCAATCTTATCAACATGACCTTAACCGAAACAATTTTGGCTCAACGTTCAGATAATGCACTTATAAATTTGCGTCGTGCTGATGAGTTGTGGTTGGCTTTGAAAGAAGGAAAAATAGACACACCCTCAGTCGTTAGTCAAAGTTCGGATTGTCTTGGAGACTTGAATACGGATATCGTTATCTGTGGCGGGACATTGGGTATTTTATTGGGTGCAGCATTACAACAGCTTGGATGGAGAGTAAGTCTAATTGAAAGGGGGATTCTCAAAGGCAGAGAACAAGAATGGAATATTTCTCGTGATGAGTTAGAAACTTTTATTGAATTGAATCTATTAACCCCAGAAGAGCTAGAAAATGCGATCGCAACTGAATATAATCCTGCTAGAGTAGGCTTTAGCGAAAATAAAGATATTTGGGTAACAGATGTTTTAAATATTGGCGTAGATCCTGTTTATTTATTAGACAAGCTAAAGCAAAAGTTTTTGCAAGCAGGAGGCAAATTATTAGAAAATACAGTATTTCAATCCGCCACAGTACATCCTGATGGAGTAGAGATAACCGCAGGAGAAGAGATTATTAAAGCCCGCCTATTAATAGATGCGATGGGTCATTTTTCCCCCATTATTAAACAAGCTAGAAAAGGAACAAAACCCGAAGCAGTTTGTATTGTAGTTGGTAGCTGTGCCGAAGGTTATTCTCAAAATGATACGGGAGACTTGATCTATTCTTTTACACCAATAATCAATAACTGCCAGTATTTTTGGGAGGCTTTCCCCGCCAAAGATGGGCGCACTACCTACATGTTTAGCTATCTCGATGCCAATCCTAAAAGACCAAGCTTAGAGTATTTTATGGAAGAGTATTTGAGATTATTACCTGAATATCAGAAAGTCGATTTAGAACAGTTAGAGTTCAAACGATTTTTGTTTGGCTTTTTTCCTGCTTACAAAAATAGTCCGATCAAACTTCCTTTCGATCGCATTTTACCCGTAGGAGATAGTGCAGGGGGTCAGTCTCCCGTCAGCTTTGGTGGTTTTGGGGCGATGGTACGTCACTTACAACGCCTAACTAATGGTGATGATTCGTCTTTAAATGCGGAAACTCTAGAGCTAAAAGATTTAGCTTAGTTAC
>CAKZYI010000050.1 GCA_937884735.1 uncultured Pleurocapsa sp. | reverse complement strand
CCTGAATGCAAAATACTGGCTAGTGTAGAATCTAATCTAATTATCTTATGGGATACAGAACAAGGAGTATTAAGCCGTATTTTACCTGGTCACTACACTACCAAATACGATCTGGAACTGACACCGACAGCGATCGCTTTTAGCCCTGACAGTCGTTTTTTAGCCACTGTTACCTGGAGTCAAGGACTACTGTCTCCTAACGAATCTTTGATTGTTTGGGATGTAGCTAAAGGAGAAAAAGTTTTAGGCTTAAAGGATTCAGCAGGTTGTAGGCAAGTTGTATTTAATCGGTCAAGGGAAAATATTTATGGAGCTTGCGACGCGGGAGTAACTGCCTGGAGTTTTCCACAAGGAGATAAATTATTTGGTTTCGATCTTCGATATCCTGTAGATGCGATCGCATTAAGCCCCAATGCTAAAGTAATTGCTACGGTAGATGCAAATATTACGGGGGGACAACAGGGAGAAAAAGCTAACCAGATTCAACTGTGGACACTAGATAAGGATCTGCCAACATTGTTAAATACCCTCGATGGTCATAATAATGATATTGCCCGTATAGAATTTACTGCTGACGGCAAAAAGTTAGTTAGCAGTAGCTATGACGGAAAAATAAACGTTTGGAATTGGCAATCAGGAGAAATTAGCCAAAAAACCAATAATCTTTACAGCAATAATGGTTTATTTAGTTTGAGCGGAGATAGTCGTTTGATAGCAGGTAATTTCCATTCTTCAGCAATGACTAGTTTGTTGACAGGATTACCCCTAAGAAATGTGATGACCACACCTAATAAAAAAGAAACCAAAATGCTGGCTTTTAGTCCTCAAGGTCAACTCTTTGCCAGGGTTAAGCAATCTGCAGACTCAGATGGCAGTGAAATTAATATATGGCAAAATAATCTCTCTCACAATCGACAAACATCAACAATCAAAGATGAATACTTGTCTATTGATATTGCACAATATTGGAATACTCAAACACCAATAACAAAAGAAAAAAGACAAGCAGATCGAATTAAACCCAATTATACTGGCAAAGATCCCCAGGCGATCGCTTTAGCGGCATTGGGTTTAACCGAAATTGTCGAATCCGAAAAAGAAGCAGTTGAAATCAACTATCTTCAAGATAATTTGGCTGTTGTTGATATTACTCAGACCAATCTCCCAGATGATTCTATTGCTGGCATACGCTACAAAGTAAAGTTTGCTCCTTATGGCGATTTTGAGCAGAAACTATGGCAAGTAGTTTGGGTTGGTCAACAATTCCAATGTTATCGCGATCGGGGTCATCAAAACTGGAGTAAAGACTTTTGTAATTAAAAATTACTAGTTACTACTAACAACCAACAATTTACGATTATGTCTGTTTAATTAAGTTCATCAAAACTTTACACTCTGCTTCATGGTTTCAATATTTTTTGTAGCACCAATTAATTCTAAAATTAGGAGACAGATAAATAGTTCATATTTTGATGTACAAGCTGTTTTATTAAGTTCAAATAAAAGAGCAAAACCATTTTGACAAAAATAAAAAATTTGTGACTTAAGGTGTTACTAAAACATAGTCTCCCTAATTTTTTGTGTCAAATTGATGTTTGATTTATTAACCTAGATTTAACCTTTAACCGAAAATTAAATCTAGGTTAAAGTGTCTTTTCATTAACTCTTGATTTACTGTATAGACCACAAAAAAATTAGTATTTCTCAAGTTGCTAGGTGTGTTTTGATTAACTACCTGACTGTTAGCAAAAGTCAAAATTATAGACTATACCCAGCACACTTTGATGCCTTTATCTGTCTCTACAAAATTTAGACTTATACACTTATAAAACAGAAAACCATAAGAATAAATGTAACTATCCTGCTGATTTTTAAAATGAAATTTGGATAACAAAAATGACGCAAGAATTCATAGTCTCTATTCTCGACGATGAAAACGATGGTGACTTCAGTGCTGGAGACTTGTCTTTACGAGAAGCGATCGCCTTATCTAATGATGCCGAAGGTGCAGACACTATTACTTTTGACTCCAGCCTTGATGGTGGAACAATTACCCTAGTTAAAGACCAGCCTACAAGTAGACCAACTTTAGCCAATACCCCACTATTAATTACCGACTCTGTAAGCATTAGTGGTTTGGGTATAGTTAATCTAACCATTGATGGAGACAATGGTGGTAATGGTATTTTTGACATCGATAGCGCAGAGTCACAAATTGATGTCACCGTAGAAAATATAACTATTGCTAACGGGGCGCAACTAGCCTTTTCCTTTTCTGGTTTGACAGAACGTGGTGGTTCTTTTTTTGTTAGTGATAATGCCAGCCTTCTGCTCAAAGATTCTGTAATCACAGGTAGTAGTGCATCTGTTGGAGGTGCAATTTACAATCGAGGTACTACTACTATTGACAATAGCACTATCGAAAATAATAGTAGTACTGGCGATGGAGCTACATCTCGACCAGCAAGAACTGATGGAGTAATAATCAATCGCAACGAGCTAAACGTCTCTGATAGCTTTATTCAAAATAATAGCGGAACAGGGATCTTTAATATTGGCACTTTAGAAGTTGAAAATACTTCAATTACCAACAATACTTCTATTTATGCTGGTGGTGCGATCGACAATCGCAACGAAACGACTATCACCAGTAGCAACATTAGCGGTAATTCTGCTCCCAATGGCAGCGCGATACGCAATACAGGAAACCTCAGTATTATGGATGGTGGTAGCCTCACTATCGATGACACTATCATCGAAGGCAACATTTCCACATCCTCAGATAACAACGCAATTGTTAACCAACAAGGTACGACTTCTATAACCAATTCAACCGTTACTAACCATGACGGCGGTAGTAATGTAGGAATTGCAGTCGAAACGGGAACTCTTAATGTTGAAGGCAGTACTATTAGCAACAATCGAGCAGATCAGGCTCAATCAGGCATTATAGTTAGTCCCGAAGCTACAGCCAACATCAGCAACAGCACCATCGCTAATAATGAAGCCAGGTCTAATGGCACAGTAAATCTAAACAACAACACCATTGCCAATAATACTGGTGGACTAGGAGGGGGAGGTATCCGAAACTTTGGTACCACAAATATTGTCAGTAATATTGTGGCAAACAATGGTGGCGGTAATCTGGGGGACATTTCTGGAGACGGCGAAGTTATCAGTGGCGGAAATAATTTGGTTGGTAACGCCAATGATGTTAGCGGTTTATCCGATACAGATATTACAGATGTTGACCCACAATTGGGAGAGTTGCAAGACAACGGCGGTACTACCCAAACCCTCGCCTTACCAGAAGATTCTCCTGCCATTGATGCAGGTAGTAATCCCAACGGTTTAACTACCGATCAAAGAGGAGAAGGATTCGATCGCACTGTGGGAGATACTACCGATATTGGTGCTGTAGAAGTTCAAGATGTAGATTATGGCGGAGGTGAGATTCCTCAAGAGTTAGTTGTTTCAACTTTAGAAGATGAAAACGATGGTGACTTTAGTGCGGGGGACTTATCTTTACGAGAAGCGATCGCAATTGCTGATGCGGAAGACACAATTACATTTGATACCGATCTTAGTAATAACACTATCAGTCTGACCTTGGGAGAATTATTAATAGATAAAGATCTCACTATTCAGGGTCAAGGTGCCAATAATTTAACAATTGATGGCGGTTCTGTTTTAGGAGAATCTTCCGACTCTATTAGGTCGCGAGTTTTTAATATAGATGATAATGATGAAAACACCCTCAAAAACGTAACGATTGAGGGGCTAACAATTACAGGCGGTAATCAAGAATCAGTCAATGAAAACGGAGGGGGGATTCTCAATCAAGAAAATTTAATTGTCAAAAATACTGTTCTTGAAAATAATTTTTTAAACCGTGGTGATGGCGGAGGTATTGCTAACTATGGAAGTCTACTCCTTGATAGCAGTCTAGTTAGCAACAATTCATCAGGTTTTCGTAGTACAGGGGGAGGAATATTAAATGATGGAACTGCCATAGTGGTCAACAGTACGATTACTGGCAACAGTTCTTTTAATCCTGGTGGCGGCATTTCCAATTATGGGAGCTTGACCGTAGAAAATAGTACTATCACACAAAATGATTCAGGCTTTTTTGGAGATGGAATAAGTGGTTCAGCCACTATTACCAGTAGTATTGTTGCAGGCTATCAAGGTATTGATTTGGGAATAAGCAATATTACCAGTGGTGGTAATAATCTGATTGGAAATGCTGGTGATTCTACAGGCTTGACCGATGGAGAGAATGGCGATTTGGTTGGCACGACTGATGCACCTATAGATCCTTTATTAGGAGATTTACAAAATAACGGCGGTACTACTCCAACTGTTGCCCTTTTAGAAGGATCTCCTGCCATTGATGCAGGCAGTAATCCCAATAATTTAACTACCGATCAACGCGGAGAAGGATTCGATCGCACTGTGGGAGATGCTACTGATATTGGTGCTTTTGAAGTTCAAGATGTAGATAATGGCGGTGGCGAGATTCCCCAAGAGTTAGTTGTTTCAACTTTAGAAGATGAAAACGATGGTGACTTTAGTGCTGGGGACTTGTCTTTACGAGAAGCGATCGCAATTGCTAACGATACAGAAGGCGCGGACACCATTACTTTTGATTCTAGTTTGAGTGGTGGCACAATCGCTTTAACCGAGACTCAAGCAGATCCACGAGGCTTAGGTACTGTAAATCAGAATTTGTTGATTACAGACTCAGTAACTATCAGCGGCTTAGGTGCTAATAACCTCACAATTGACGGGGTGTCTGGAGGAAATGGCATTTTTACTGTCGATGGAAATTTTGACAACCTTACCATCGATGTTGTTTTTGAGGAATTGACCATTACCAATGGCACTATCGAACGGTTCTTTTTCAATGGAGGCGGATCTGGAGGCGCGATTCAAGTTGTCAATAATGCCAACTTTACTTTAGTCGATTCAATTGTTTCCAATAGCAGTGCCAGTGGTGCGGGTGCAATCTCTGGTGGTTTTCAAGACGTTGAGATCATTGGTAGTTTAATCGCTAACAATGGCAGTGGCGATCCTGGATTTTTGGGAGGTGCAGTCACAAGCTTGGGCAATCTTACTGTTATTAACAGCACTATTACCAACAGTACTGGTTTAGGTTTGTCTAGCCGAGGAACTTTGGATATTTCCAATAGCACTATTACTGATGGTATTAATGCTAATAATGACGGCACAACACTTACCAGCAGCATTATTGTAAATAACAATACCGAAGGTAATGACTCTAGCAGTATCACAGGTCAAAATATTACCAGTGGTGGAAATAATTTAATTGGCAATGGTGACAATGCAACAGGGTTTATTGATAGCGATCTTGTTGGTACGGAAGATAGTCCGATAGATCCATTGTTAAGCGCATTGGAAGACAATGGCGGTAATACTCCTACCATCGCCTTGCTAGAAGATTCTCCTGCCATTAATGCTGGTAGCAATCCCAATAATTTAACTAGCGATCAACGCGGAGCAGGATTTGATCGCACTGTGGGAGATGCTACTGATATTGGTGCTTTTGAAGTTCAAGATGTAGATAATGGCGATAATAATCCCCAAGAGTTAGTTGTTTCAACTTTAGAAGATGAAAACGACGGCGACTTTAGTGCTGGTGACTTGTCTTTAAGAGAAGCGATCGCCTTAGCGAGCGTTAGTGACGGTGCAGATACAATTACCTTTGATGCAAGTCTCAGTGGTGGCACAATTGACTTCAACGAATCTTTAAGTCGCGACCTCATAATTAGTGACTCCGTGACTATCAATGGCTTAGGTCAAGATAATCTCACTTTAGACGGTGGTTTTATCTTCAAGTTACCCGAAACAGATGCCAATTTGACTATTGATGGTTTAAACCTCACAGGCGCAAAGATAGACAGCTTTGGGACTTTGACCTTTAGCAACAGCACTATTAGCCAAACAATTGGTTTAGGCGGTGTTGATAACAGCGCGCTTATTAGTCGGGGAACTACCAATATTATTGGTTCTACCATCTAAGATAATGATGGTGGTGGAAGGGTTGGCTTATTCATTGAGTCTGGCACAACAACAATTGAAGATAGTGCCATTACTGGGAATGATGCTACTTCATACGCTTCGGCTGGTATTATTATTGGTTCTGAGGCAACAGTTAATGTTAACAACAGCACGATTGCCAATAATCTAGGCAGATCGATTGGTGGATTTTCCAACAGTGGCACATTAAATGTTACCAATAGCACTATATTCAATAATAGTGGCGGTTTATTTGCTGGTGGCATTGTTAATTCAGGTGATAGTTCCACTGCTACTATCACCAGCACGATTCTCACAGAGAATGGAGGTAGTAGTAATCTAGGAGATATTGTTGGTGAGGGATTTATTAGTGGTGGCAATAACTTAATTAGTAATGGAGATGATGGTTCGGGCTTTGTTAATGGAGTCAATGGCGACATCGTTGGGAGTAATGGAGACGATCCAGCAAATCCTCAATTGGAACTACTAATCGATCCTCGTTTGGGAGAACTAAAGGATAATGGTGGTTCTACAGCAACTTTTGCTTTGCTAGAAGATTCTCCTGCCATAGACGCGGGTAGTAATCCTAATAATTTAACCACCGACCAACGAGGAGATGGATTCGATCGCACTGTGGGAGATGCTACTGATATTGGTGCTTTTGAAGTTCAAGATGTAGATAATGGCGATAATAATCCCCAAGAGTTAGTTGTTTCAACTTTAGAAGATGAAAACGACGGCGACTTTAGTGCTGGTGACTTGTCTTTAAGAGAAGCGATCGCCTTAGCGAGCGTTAGTGACGGTGCAGATACAATTACCTTTGATGCAAGTCTTAGTGGTGGCACAATTTATTTTAATGAGTCTTTGAGTCGAGATCTAATTATTAGCGACTCGGTTACTATCAATGGTTTAGGTCAAGATAATCTCACTTTAGATGGTGGTTTTATCTTCAAGCTGCCTGAATTTGACGCAGAGCTTAATCTTGATGGTTTAAATATGACTGGGGCAACAATAGACAGCTTTGGAGATTTAACACTAACGGATATTACTATTAGTCAATCTTCACCTAATAATGGCTCTTCCGATAATAGCTCTATTATCAGTCGAGGAAGCCTAAATCTTCGTAGTTCCAGCATAGTTGATAGTGATGGTGGTGACGATTTAGGAATTTTAATTGAATCGGGCACGGCTAATATTGAAAATAGCACCATTGCCAATCACGAAGGAGTCTTAGGCGGTTCTGGGGTTCTAATTTTAACTAGTGAAACAGTAAATATTAGTAATAGCACTATTGCTAACAATAACAACAGGTTTGTTGGTGGTGTTGCTAATGCTGGAGGAGGTGATGTCAATATTGCTAACAGCACTATTGCTAATAATAATGGTGGTTTGGGTAATGGAGGAATCCAAAACTCTTCTGGTACTGTTACTGTAACCAGCACTATTCTTGCAGATAATAAGGGTGCTGGGATAGGAGATGTCGCTGGTGACGGAGAATATATTAGCGGTGGGAACAATTTAATTAGCAACGGTGATGATGCAGATGGATTTGTTGATGGAGTTAATGGCGACATCGTGGGAACAAACGGCGACGATCCAGCAATTCCAGATAACGATGGTTTAATCGATCCTCAGTTGGGAGAATTGCAAGACAATGGCGGCGCAACCCAAACCTTGGCTTTGTTGGATAGTTCTCCTGCCATTGATGCAGGAAGCAACCCGAATAATTTGACTACCGATCAGCGAGGAGAAGGATTCGATCGCACTGTTGGTAATGCTACTGATATTGGTGCTTTTGAACTCCAGAATACAGACAATCTAGATACCCCCAATCCTCCTGTAGATAATATTTTCACTGGCACTAATGAAAACGATTTATTTGATGGTTTGGGAGAAGATGAGCTGATTTTTGGTCAAGATGGTGATGACACTCTTAATGGTGGCGATGGCAATGACACTATCAACGGAGGTGCAGGGGACGACATCCTAAGAGTAGTCAAAGGTAATGATCTCTTCTATGGAGGGGATGTCAACGATACTTAGTTTGGTGGTAATGGTCATGATGTATTTGTCTTGGCTAGCAATGAGCATCAAGATACAATTACAGACTTTTCTGATGGTAGCGATCTCTTTGAGCTTGCAGTTGGCTTATCTTTTGATAGTTTAAATATTGTTAGTAGCGAATCCGATTTAGGCGTTTTGATCCTTGATACTACCAACCATGATGCAATCATAGCCGTGATTGAAAATGTTCATATAGGAGATATCAATGCCCACGATTTTACTGACGTTTAATAAAGCGATCGCCCTGCGTTAATTTCGATTAATAATCGATGTCAATCAAAAAGAGGAGTTACCTTTGAATTGGGATAACTCCTCTTTTTTATACTAGACTTTTAGGGCGGACGACGGGAGTTGAACCCGCGAATGGTGGTACCACAAACCACTGCCTTAACCACTTGGCTACGCCCGCCATATCTATTCGGTTTACTATTATAACACCATTGCCACCATTATCATTTTAATAATTTAAAATTGGTAAGAAATACGTTTAAATTACATGACAAGGTTGAAAAATACAAGTATTGCAGGAATTATGCTGATTGGCTTGGGTGCGATCGCCTTTTTTACCAATCCTCAAGAACCAGGCTATCAAAAATATGCCAATAAAACTCTCAAATCTAAACTAAAAGAAAAAGTCTGCACTCAAGTGACAGAAGAATTGGGTGCATGGTTAGAAAAGCAATGCCATACTATTGTTGATACTAGTAGTCCTTATCTAGCTCAGGTTGTTAGTCAACAGACAACTAGAAAAAACTTTTTACTTTTTAGCATTTATCAAGCAGATATACCTTTGCCGACTCCCCTACCAGACTACCATATAGAAACTAATGGAATTCTTGGCAATTATTATACCAATCAAGCTAAAAAACTATAGTTGTTTGATAGTCTTTTCATTAACTAAACTATAAACAAAGCTACAAAACCTGGAGTAGAGATAATGAGTGAAGATAATGGTAGAAAAAGCGATACTAGTGTCGCATCTATCCCTAGTGAAGATATAACCCGTACTCCGCCTTATGGAAGAGTTGAATCTCTTGATAAAGGAGAAAGATACTGTATCAATCGTATTGAAATTAAACCTGGGGAACATATGAGTACCCAAATGCACTACCATCGCAGTGAACATTGGATTGTAGTTTCTGGAACTGCAAAAGTGGTTTGTAATGGTGAAGAAACCTTGGTTATGCAAAATCAATCTACTTATGTACCGATGAATACAGCTCATCGAGTGGAAAATCCTGGAGTGATTCCTTTAGTAATGATTGAAGTACAAAACGGAGAATATTTAGGGGATGATGACATTATTCGTTTTGATGATTAATTGATGACACGCCCTAATCTTTTAAAAAAACCAATTAAATACTCAATCGTTGTTATTTCAAACTTTTACCGAGCCAATCTAAGTAAGACTTTGAACCAGTAGTAATAGGTATAGCAATAATTTCTGGCACTTCATAATCATGGAGTGTTTTTATTTTGTCTGCCAATTCAGAAAATTTATGAACGTTAGTTTTGATAATTAACTGATGTTCGCGACTGCTATTTATTTCTCCTTCCCACCAATACCAAGAATTGATAGGAAACATATTAATACAGGCTGCTAATTTGGCAGTTAGTATAGCTTTGGCGATTTTTTCTCCTTGTTCTAACGAGCCTACAGTTACTAAAACAATTTTATATTGAGTTGATTCTATTTCCATAGCTTTGGCAATTTTATAATATTTTGATTTTGATAAATTTCTTGAGCTAAATGAATTAAAAATTATTATTTTATACCCTATTTAAATTGAACAATAAATATGTTATTTCATTCGATTACTTATATTTTAAATTTTATAAGAGTAATATATTTAGCGTTTTTGCGAAATAATATTAAACACAATATATAAAGCGATCGCTTCGGTAAAATATAAGCAATAAAGAATAATGATAATTAACCTAAATTGTGGTTTTGAGCAATATAAAACAACTAAACCAAGCTCTTAAAGAATGGGCGATCGCAGTAGATACTTTAACTGCTGGCAATACCATTATGCTGTTGCGTAAAGGTGGTATCAAAGAAAAAAGCTTTCAAGTCAAATATTCTCCTATTTGGCTATATCCTACCTACGAACATCAAAAACCCCATTTACTCAAGCCAGAATACGCCAAATCAGTTATTTCCGTAAAATCAGGATGGCATCCATCAACTGTAGAAATCAAAAGCTGTGCTGAAATCACTGATGTTTTGCCCATAAACAATCAAAATCAAATTAAGGCATTGCTACCATATCATATCTGGAACGAACAAATGATAAGCGATCGCCTTAGATGGAAGCCCCAGCAGCCTGTAATGGTTTTGCTATTGAGGGTTTATCGTCTACCACGAACTCAAATTATCCCCTACAACGATAATTATGGTGGCTGCAAATCATGGATAGAGATTGCTGAAACTATACCAACTGAGGAACTGATCCCAGTAATAGAAAAAAGCAACTATATACGAAAAGTTCAGGAGATCAAGCAACTAATGTGATTTTTGAGAGCAAAAAGTAGGTGAGGGCGAACAACTATCCGCCCTCAATAAAAGTATTATTGACTATTTGAATCTAAATAGATATCTAACTTTTACCTTGGTCGCGATAAAAAATATTAATAAACAATCCAGCAACTACTTTAAAAAAACTAGGTTTTGTTTCGGTGGAGCTTTTTACAGAAGCGGGTTCTGGTTTTGATCCCACCGCAGGAGTTTCTAACGCTACAGGAGTAGGTTCTGGTTTCGTTTCTACCGCTACAGGAGCAGGTTCTGGTTCGGTTTCCACCGCAGGAGTTTCTACCGCTATAGGAGCAGATTCTGGTTCGGTTTCTACAACTGGCTCTGTTTCTTTTTCTGATAAATCTCTGCTTTCTGGAGATGACAAAGCATGACATTTATTGAGAAATTCTTCTAGCTTCTGGCGATCTTCCAAAGGAGTTTGACGAGCACTGGCAGCACACTGGGCAATATCTTCTTTTCCTATGTACGCTAGCCATTTTTCCAAATCTTCTCTAACTAAATAATTTACTCCATCATCTGGAAATTGCTGACAGAGTTCGAGTAAGTCTTCTGCACTATGGGCTAGTTGACCATTCGGAAATTGAAAAGGGTTAGTCATAATCTTTTTTTATCTAATCAAGAAAAGTTCAACTTAATTTTGCCACAACTATCTCGATACAAACCTTTACAAAGTTGGTATTTTGTGCATTTTAAAGAAAAATATGCCCATTGAGAGAGAATAAAGCAGTTTGAATATATTATTTCCATGAAATATGACCCAAACAAACACAACAGAAAATCCATTAGATTACCTAGGTATGACTATTCTCAGGGGGGATATTATTTTGTCACTATTTGTTGTTATCGGAGGCAATATTTATTTGGCGACATTGTTAATGGTGCGATGGAATTAAATCTTTATGGCGCAATTGCACGTTTGGAATAGACAAAATCGTCCGTAATCAGACAAGAAATTGAACTGGATGAATATATTGTGATGCCTAATCATTTCCACGGTATTGTCATCATCAATCCCGTAGGGGGTAACGGCTATTACCCCATATAATCATCTTCTGAACCAAAATATTTATCGATGAAACCGCGATCGCTATCATCATTAATGTCAGGATTTGAATCCTCTGTTACCAAACAAATAAATCTAATTTGGGTGTTGGTAAATTCAAAGTATGAGAGAGAAAAAGCGATCGCACTATCCAAAAATCATACCTCAAATTACCAACGCCTTTAATGCAATAAACAATTATCAATAATTGAATTACCCAGCTAACTTTTACAGTGAGAGCAAAAGCCTAATCGAGAGAAGCTAGAGATCGCTTTTGCGGAAATATTATGCTTCTTTCGAGTTGAAAATTACCACAATTGGCAATGTCATGATGAGGCTAAATCAAAGGTTGGCGGAAAACTTATGCTTCCTCTGACAAAAAAACAGTGCTGGAAGAGAATTGACGGCAAAGTAAGGCTTTAAAAAATGGCAACAACAGACTCCATAGCACACAGATCGTTTTAATTTTTCCTCAAGTGATTTTAAAGCAGCTGACTTAATTCAAAATGCGAAGGCGATTTCAACCTATTCCGCCTCAAGGTAAAATTAGCGATACAGTCTTTATCTTTTGAAGAATTTTAGGTAGCTATTAATATGAATCCTGCTTTATCTCAATTTGGTTCGCAAATGTCTCAGCTAACGGGTGTTAGAGCGATTATGAAAGACATTATAGAAACCTTGAGAAATAGTGAGGGAAAAGAATTTATCAATCTTAGTGCGGGTAATCCCGTGATTTTGCCCGAAGTAGAGCAATTGTGGCGCGACTGTACCCAAGAATTGTTAGATAGCGATGAATATGGGGAAGTTGTCTGTCGTTATGGCTCATCTCAAGGTTATGCGCCTTTAATTGAAGCGGTAATAAAAGATTTTAATACTCGTTATGGATTAAAATTAAGCGATCGCAATATCCTTATTACAGGGGGTTCTCAGGCTCTATATCTTTACGCTGCCAATGCTTTTGGTGGCTACACTGCATCAGGGGAATTGCGCCAGGTAGTATTGCCCCTTAGTCCCGACTATACAGGCTATGGTGGAGTTAGCCTCACTCCCGAAGCTTTAATTGCCTATAAGCCTACATTAGATATTGATGAAGACAAACATCGGTTTAAATATCGTCCCGATTTTAGTCAGCTACAAATCAACGAACAAACTGGCTGTGTAATTTTTTCTCGTCCATCCAATCCAACAGGAAATGTAATTAGTGATGAAGAGGTTAATAAGATAGCCCACCTTGCAGCTAATTATGACGTACCAGTATTAGTAGATTCGGCATATGCACCTCCTTTCCCTGCGTTGAACTTTACCGAGATGACTCCCCAGTTTGGTAAAAATATTGTCCACTGCATGAGCCTATCCAAAGCAGGATTACCAGGGGAAAGAATTGGCATTGCTATTGGCGATCCTAAGCTAATCGAAATATTAGAATCATTCCAAACCAATGCCTGTATTCACTCCTCTAGATACGGACAGGCGATCGCAGCAAGAGCGATCGCATCTGGTAAACTAGCTAATATTGCTACCAATGTTATTCGTCCCCACTATCAACGCAAAATTAAAGTTTTAGAAGATACTTTAGATGCTGCAATGCCCAATATTCCTTGGTATTTACATCAAGGGGAAGGGGCTATCTTTGGTTGGCTATGGCTTAAAGATTTACATATGACAGACTGGGAATTCTATCAAGAATTAAAACAGGTAGGAGTAATTGCTGTACCTGGAAGCACTTTCTTCCCTGGTTTGAAAGAAGATTGGCGACACAAACAACAATGTCTGAGAATTAGCCTAACTGCAACGGAGACAGAAATAGCCGAAGCAATGAAACGATTAGCAAAAGTAGCAGACAGAGTTTATCAAACCGTTACTGTATAAATAATAAGTAATAAGTCCTAAAGGATACCGCTTTGCATATAATGAGTACTGAAGAAATAGAATGGTTGGAAGTGGGGACAATTACCTCTCCCCAGGGATTGAAGGGAGAATTGCGAGTATATCCTGATTCTGATTTTCCCGAACGATTTACCAAAGCTGGTATAAGGTGGCTGCAAGATCCCAAAACTTCAACAATTAAAGAGATGCAGTTGAAGGGAGGAAGATATATTGCAGGGAAAAATCTGTATGTAATTAAATTAGAGGGTGTAGAGAGTCGGGAAGCGGCTGAAGAATTTCGCAACCACAAACTATTGGTAAATAAAAGCGATCGCCCTAAACTACAGAAAGATGAGTATCATGTGTCAGATTTAGTTGGGTTAGAAGTTTTTCATCAAGAAACCCAAGAAAATATTGGCGTGGTAGTCGATCTTTATTCAGCAGGAAACGATTTACTGGAAATTAGGCTACACAAGCAACCAGAAATAGAAGCCAAAGTAGAAAAAGATTTATCTAAAATTAGTCGTCGTACCAAACGTAAAAAATCTAAATCTAAATCTAAAAAACCGATAACAATATTCGTCCCTTTTGTTAGAGAAATAGTACCCATCGTCGATATCTCCAATCAAAAAATAGAAATATCTCCTCCCGACGGATTAATAAACATTCACGAAACGGAATAGTAATCAGTAATCAAATTACTGACTTAGATCTAAATGAAGAATATAAGAGCCTAGCTGTACTTTTTCAGACCACATTTCATATTCAATTCTGACATTCTTGGGGTAAACATCTTGCTCTACTTTCAGATAGCGGGTGAAATTGCTAAACCTGATAGATTTACCTGGCTCATCAGGATCGCTACTAAGACAATATCGACTGACTCCATATATTCCCTTTTCCCAAAAGTGTCGGTAGCTCAATCTATTATTGCTTTGCATTGTCAGTATTACTCGATAGGGAGTAATTTCTAGCCAAAATAGTCCCCGATCAAACTTCTCTTGGTTATCAGGAAAAACTGATTGAGGTAAATTTTGCTGATTGAGCAATAAATGAAATCTTTCTTGGTCTTTTTGATATAGAGAAGCAGTCGCTTCAATTACGTTCCAAACGGGGAAATCCGTTGAAATAAAAGAAAGATAGACTGTTTGATGGCGGTTGATAAGCATGAGGAGATGAAGCTCGCTTTATCTCTAGGATATCCTTAGTAGTAGGTGAATCGGTAGGACAAAATCTTTTTTTGCTAAAATACTTGCCAATTGTTCTGGGTTTCGTTATTATGACATATGTCAAGCAACTGATCCTCAGTAGCTCAGTGGCAGAGCGGTCGACTGTTAATCGATTGGTCGTAGGTTCAAATCCTACCTGGGGAGTTTTAAATACATCATATTGTGAGGTTTACGTTAAGTAGGCTACACCTCGGTTGAGCGAGTTTTGTGAGAGTATTTCACCCATACAGAATTCTAAGCTTATCAAAGCATATTCAGATGCAGTCGATCACACTTTCAAAATGCAATTAGTGATTATTTACTAAAGCAAGATCTATTAAATCTGCTATGGATTAAAGAATAGATTCATCCTTTTATCTAATTTATGATCAAGCTTATTGTTTCTACTCTGTTTATGCTCAATTTTTTAGCTGCTAGAGTTCACTCCGAATGTGAATTTAGCCATAAAAAGTATCAGAGAATTCGCCATAATGGCGAATTCTCTCTGTATATAGCTAAAAAAACGGCAAATTCAGATGACTTAAATTTTAGCGAATATAAGTGCGATCTGGTCTATGACCATGAATATTTTGAAAATGCCAATGCTGATAGGTGGTTTGAATGCACTAATAAAATGATGGTCTTTGAAAGTGTTCATGCACATCCAGCGAATAAACCAACCGATTGGTATTTGAAAGATTTAAGCCAAGAAAATATAAATAAAGTTCCAGATACCCTACCACTGAGAGTAATATCGTCTTCCGAAGCAGAATATTACCCAACTAATCTTGCTAACTGCTCTTTAATTACTCAAGAGTTAATTACTGATTTTGTGTATGAAGATACGGCTAATCAATATCTCAAGCGACTAATTTTTCGCTTAAAAAGACGCTACCAGTTTCAATTATCCCCCAGAGAAGAAGAAAACTATCCATACATTTAATAACAGTGACGAATAAAAAGGCAAAAACATCAGTATTGAGTGCTTTGAGCATGACTAATCAATAATTCCTACTTTGCTAAACTCTGGCAGTCCTCCCCAATATATTCCCCAACCCAAGAAAAATAGGCAGGCGATCGAATAGGACACAAAAAAGAATGCCAGAATCGGCTGTTGGCGTAAATGTCCTAAAAGTCCTGTAGGGACTTCGACAATCGAAGATTGACTGAAGCCTCTAGGCTTAATCTGCTTCCCATATTGCCGTCCCCAAACTAAAGTAAACAAGACAACTCCTACAGCAAATGGAACGCCTAAAATAGTGGTCGCTGATTCTACAATATCGATAAAGTAGACAAACCCGTGAATAATTCCCGCCGCAGTCTCTAATTTTAATCCCGAACTTTGCTTAAAAAAAGGATTTTGCCACTGCCGATAAATTAAAAGTGCTGATAAGCCAACGAGTCCGACATGCCAGATATAGTGACTTAATATTTCATCATAGAAGTAAGTCAGTTGTTTGACTCCACTGCTAGAATTGGCTGCTATTAGATGTCCTATGGAGTTGGCGACCAGGTGCATACCTTGACCCTGAATCCACAAAACAGCAAATATGAGAAAAAGAAGTATTTGTTTTTGACTGGGTGGATAATGGGGATGAATTTGAAACAGCAACCAATACAGAGGAATTAAAACTAAAGGTGTTAAATGGTCTATAGCATCTCCGCTTTTCATAAGTGGATAAAGGATAAAGCGATCGCTATTGAAAGCTGGCGCAATGATAAAAACAGCAAATAAAATAGCAAAGATTAATGTCAGACGAGCCAGACGTTGCATTTGAATTTCCCAACTTAGGTCAATTAGGATAGGACTAATGTAAATTATACTGAGGGATGTTATTTACTCTAATAACAAAACGATTTTTAGTGCAGCCTCTACTTTGACTAAATCCTCTTTGCTCAACCTGCCCCATTTGCGAGATAGACGAGATTTTGCGATCGCTCTAATTTGTTCGCACTTAATAATACTGTCTTGAGCTAGACCATTTTTACTCCTAAATTGTTGAAAGCTGCTAGCCAAATATTTCTCCTGTTTCTTGGAGAGAATGAAGACGCTGATAAATACCGCCTTGGTTTAGCAGTTCATTATGGCTACCTGTTTCGATAATTTTCCCCCCATCCAAAACCACTATCTTGTCTGCTTCGCGGATGGTACTCAAACGGTGAGCAATAATCAGAGTAGTACGAGTACCTAATATAGACTTCATTGCTAGCTGGATCGATCGCTCTGACTCATAATCTAAACTAGAGGTAGCTTCGTCGAAGATAAGAATATCAGGATCGACAACCAACGCTCTAGCAATACCCAAACGCTGTTTTTGTCCTCCAGAAAGCCTTACTCCTCGTTCTCCTACAACAGTCAGATAGCCATTGGGTAGTTCGTGAATAAATTCGTCAACTCTAGCTATGGCACAGGCTTGTTTTACCTGTTCTCTTGGTACTTTGGGGTTTCCATAAGTTAGATTATCCCAGACTGTACCATTAAATATATCCACATCTTGGTGAACAATAGCTAGGCGACGACGATAACGCGCTGTATCCAAACTGTTGATATTATCTCCATCAATCTTTATTTCTCCCTGCTGGGGTTCAAAATAGCGGAAGAGTAATTTGACTAAAGTAGATTTTCCTGAGCCAGAACGACCAACTAAAGCTACAGTTTGATAGGGTTTTACTAATAGATTAATGTCTTCTAAGATAAGGCGATCTGGGTCGTAACCAAAACTAAGATGACTAAACTCTAGCTTACCTGTAAATTTGTAAGGATTATTTGTGGCATCTTCAACGGTTAGACTAGCTGCATCCACTCCAGATTCCATTTGCATAAAGTCGTGTAATCGTCTCATAGAAGCATAGCGACGAGCAAATATTTCTGCTAGCTGGCTGATGGGTTCTAATTCAGAATAAGCCATGCTAGAGACTGTTAGGGTGGTGATGAAATGTCCGAGGGTAATATTTCCTCTTACCGTAGAAATTAGAGTAAATAGCAACACCAAAAAGACACAGGTTTGAATTACAGTGCGCGACCAGGTAATAAGATTGACATAGCCTTTATGGATGCGATAGGTGACATATCTAAACTCTCGTTCAAATCTTTGCTGCTGTCTTTTATATTCTTGAGCCTCGGTAGCAAAAGACTTAACTGTTTTAATGTTGGTAATAATTTCTGAGGTACGACTTTCAGTGTTTTCTTGATGCTTTTCTAGTAACTCTTCTTTTTTAATGATGATCACCAGGAGTTTTAAGCTATATCCTAGGATCACAATAAAAGAAATTAAAAAAGCGATCGCAATTGGTGGTTCAATAAATAAAATCATCACAAAGATACCCAATATTCGCGCTAGCTTGGGTATTAGTTGTCCTGCAACTTCTGGATATGTCCAGGTATGATTTTCAATTCCCCTGGCGACTCTTCCTGCAATACGCCCAGGATTGTTCTCATCATAATAACCCAAAGGCAAAGTCAGTATTTTGGCGAGTATCTTACTAAAATGATCTCGTCGAGCTTCTAGGGCGATCGCCCAATGATACCATACTCCAATCCAAGGCTGAATTGGCGATCGCACTACCGTTACGATAAACACTATTCCCAAAAGCACCCCCAAAGATAGCCATTTTCCTTCAGGAAAATTACCAACACTTTGCACCAAATTAATTAAAGCCGTCAACGGCGCGTCTAGACGCTGATTAGATAAGACATTAAGAATCTGTCCGATACAGTAAGGAACAACCAAATCGATGATTTCAAACAGACTAGAAGCGGCGATACTAAAAAATGCGATCGCTTTATATTTACTAAAGTAACCAACAATATTGCGGAAGGAAGACATATTTGAAGGGATGATGGATGAGGAATGAAGGATGAGGAGGCTAGAAAATATTAAATGAACTACTCACTGTATGACTAATAAATGTTAAATGTTAAATGTTAAATGTTAAATGTTAAATGTTAAATGTCTCCTAATTCCACTATAGCTATTCCTAACCTGCATCGCTTAGTTCTCGATAATGGTATCACCTTGATTATTGTCGAAAACCAAGCAGCAGATATCATTTCAGGTCGTTTTTTTCTTAAGGAGGCGGGGACAATTGCTGAAAAACCAGAGCAAGCAGGATTGGCTCATTTGGTTTCGGCGGTGATTACCAAAGGAACAGCCAAACTATCGGCGTTGAAGATTGCAGAAAAGATTGAGTCTATTGGTGCGGGGTTGGGGGCTGATGCTTCGATTGACTAATTTGCTTTGAGTTTGAAGACTGTATCGGCTGATTTTCCTGAGATGCTAGAGCTTTTGGGGGAAATAATGCGATCGCCTATTTTCCCAGAAGCGGAGGTAGAATTGGAGCGCAAGCTGACTCTACAAGGCATTAAATCCCAAAAAGAACAGCCTTTCAACGTGGCTTTCAATCAACTGCGCCAGCAAATGTATCCCCAACATCCTTATGGAGTATCGGTATTAGGTACAGAAACTAGCGTGGCTTCCTTGAGTCGGGAAGATCTACAGCACTATCATCAAACTTATTTTCGTCCCGATAATTTAGTAATTAGTCTGTCTGGGCGCATAACCCAAGAGCAAGGCATAGATCTAATCTCCTCTATCTTTGGTGATTGGCAAAACCCTCAGCAGCCTTGTCCTACCTCTAGCTTAATTTCTCCTACCGCCAATCCCTCCCAAAGAGAAATTATCCAAGATACTCAACAGTCTATTGTGATGTTGGGTTATTTAGGAACAAAGGTTAGTAGCCCAGACTACGCTGTTTTAAAACTAATTAGTACCTATCTTGGTAACGGGCTTTCCAGTCGTTTGTTTGTAGAATTACGGGAAAAAAGAGGATTGGCTTACGACGTTTCTGCATTCTTCCCGACTCGTTTAGATACTGCCCCTTTCATAACCTATATGGGAACAGCACCTACCAATACCCAAATTGCGATCGAAGGTTTGAGTACCGAGGTAGAGCGTCTGACCCAGATAAATCTTACGGAAGAAGAATTACAAGGAGCTAAAAATAAGCTCTTGGGACAATATGCTCTGGGGAAACAAACCAATGGTGAAATTGCTCAAACCTACGGCTGGTATGAAACATTAGGATTAGGAGTAGATTTTGATCGCGATTTTCAAGCAGCAATTCCTCCAATTACTTCTGAACAGATTAATGAAGTAGCCAATCGCTATTTAAGCAAGCCCTATATTTCTCTGGTCAAACCAGAAGGATAGTTAGGTAGTTGGATGGAGAGGTAATGGAGATAGTAACAATTAACTCCTGACCCTCTAATTCTTGCCAAATCTAAGCCCTGAGTGCAATAGACATCCAGATATTCAGTTACTTTTGCTCTATTTGTGCATCAACCTGCATAAACCGTTTACTAAAAGCGTATAGGTTTACAGGATACAAAACACAAAACACACAAACGCAGAGGAAAAGAAAATGGATTTATTTGCAAATCAGTGGAATTCTAACCTTGGTTCTGTTGGCAGAACACCCACCGAAACGAGCCTTTATTTGGAAGAAGGAACTTATGAAAATGATGTCTACCAATTTGAAGTTGAAGAAGCAGGTGACTTAAACATCTCTTTAACTTCCACCCCAGGAGACGATGCAGATTTAGAACTATATCGCGACAGCAACGACAACGGTTACCTAGATGCTGAAGATGAATTGATTGTTGGTTCTTATAATGAGGCTGATGCAGTAGATACAGTTGAACTAGAAGGCGCAACAGAAGATACTTATTTTACTCGCGTTAGTTATTACAACGGAGGGGAAGATAGCTACCTGAACTATGATTTATCTTTATACACTGAAGACTCTGACGAAGGTGGAGATTTATTTGAAAATCAATACAATTACGACATTGGTTATGTTGGTCGCACTCCCTACGAAACCAGTCTTTATCTAGAGCAAGGGACTTATGAAAATGATGTTTATCAGTTTTCTCTAGATGAAGCTGGAGATTTAGATGTCTCTCTTCATAACCTAAGCGCAGGGGATGATGCTGACCTGCAACTATATCGCGACAGCAATAGCAATGGTGTCTTGGATGCTAACGATGAACTGCTTGATGGTTCTCATAACGGAGGAGATGTAGAAGATTATGTTCGTTATGCCGATGCAGCAGCAGGGGGCTATTTTGCTCGCGTCAATTACTTCTACGGTGGTGATGATGGAATTATTGACTATAACTTGAGCCTCGTTTCGGAAGAACCTACGGTAGAAAACTTATTTAACCATCAATACAACTATGAGTTGGATAATATAGACCGCAATACAGTTGAGAGGAGTACTTACCTTTCACAAGGAACATTTGAAAACGATGTTTATCAATTCAGCGTTAGTGAAACTAGCAATTTAGATCTTTCTCTATCTAGTCTGGATGAAACAGATGATGCTGACTTGCAGCTATATCGCGATAGCAATGACGATGGTGTCTTAGATGCTGGCGATGAATTGATTAGTGGCTCTTATGCCTTTGCTGGTTCAAACGATGTTATTGACTACGACCAGGCTGCTGCGGGTACTTACTTTGCTCGTGTAAACTATGTCAATGGTGGCGGTGATAGCAA
>CAKZYI010000049.1 GCA_937884735.1 uncultured Pleurocapsa sp. | reverse complement strand
TTTATGTTTTGTATTTTGAAGAAGTAATGTTTTAGTTCTAAAGAAAGTGGATATTCTTTTAATCCTATTTCGGCTATGTTGAAAGTAACATTATCGCCATAGAATGCCAAGCCTAAACCTGCCACCAAAATAAAAATAGATGCTAATGCCGTATACAAAATAAACTTGGTTGCTGCATAAAGACGCTTTTTGCCACCCCAAATAGAAATTAAGAGGTATACAGGTACTAATTCAATTTCCCACATGAGGAAAAACAGTAGTAAGTCTTGTGCTGCAAATACACCAATCTGCGCGCTGTATAAAACTAAAATTAGGAAGTAGTAGAGTTTGGGTTTATGGTCTACCTTCCAAGAAGCGAGAATTGCCAATGTAGTAACTAACCCAGATAACAAGATCAAAGGCATAGATAACCCGTCAACACCTACTGACCAATTTAACCCTAGTTGGGGAATCCAAGAGTATGTTTCTTGAAGTTGCAATTCTGTATTGTCAAGGCTGTAGTTCGACCAAAATCCATATACGATGAGGGCTAAATTGATTAATCCTACAGACAAGGTATAAAGGCGAACTGTTTTACCATTCTTATCAGGAATCACAGGAATCGCCATTGAAGCTATCAGGGGTAAAACAATTGTCGCTGTTAACCAAGGAATTTGTATATCTTCCATTTTTAGGCACATCTACTCACTACTTTTTCTCTATTGTATTAAGTTTTGTAAAAATAGCCAATATTTATCTTGAAAATAATAATTTTTATGCATTGTCTTTATCCAAAAAACATATTGTCGATCATTTTGGATAATCAAGCAGCATAAACTGTAGTGATGTGTTTTACTGGGACGGGATAAATAGACTTTCTCAACCCTATGACTCGCAATAGTTGGATAATCCTGTGTTTGGCATACATAATCGGTTTGTTATCCACTAATTTGTTTACCATTTCAAATTTGAGCTTGACTCCGCAGCAGTTGTGTATTGCGATCGCATTAGTTAGCGGATTGGCTTTAATCTGTGGAGTTTTGCTGAAAACGCGGAAGATATCTTCTAAAGTTTGGTTGAGTGCGGCGATTGTTGGAATTTTAGCTATATTTTATTTTCAGTTGCGTATTCCCCAGCCAGGTATTGACGATATTAGCTATCAGGTAGAAGTTGAACCCCAAGGGCAAGCCATAGTAACGGTGAAGGGAAAAGTAATAACAGAGCCTAGATTAAATGCTAGTCATAAAATTAAATTTTGGCTCAAAGCAGAAGAAATTGAAGATCGTCAAAAAGTATCGGGAAAGCTCTATGTTAGCTTGCCACTTTTACAAGGTACAGGAGTCAATTTGGGAGAAACAATTACACTTCAAGGTATTTTGTATGTACCCCAGAATGCTGTAGTTACTGGTGGTTTTGATTTTAGATCTTATCTTGCTCGCCAAGGCATATTTGCAGGTATGCAAGGACTAGAAATTGTCTCCAATTACGATTCTGAGCCTGTTTGGGGATGGTGGAAACTACGCAGACGTATTGTGAGGAGTAATTTGCGAGGTTTGGGTAGCCCTGCTGGACAGTTGGTTAGTTCGATGGTTTTAGGACGAAAGGCGGTAGATTTACCCGCAGATATTCGCGATCGCTTTGTTGAGGCTGGATTGGCTCATGTTCTTGCTGCTTCTGGTTTTCATGTATCTTTACTATTGGGATTAATCCTCAAGCTTACCAATCGTTTTACAGCTAAAACTCAACTGACTGTGGGAATATGCTCTCTAATTATTTATTTGGGTTTGACTGGTGTTCAAGCTTCTGTCTCACGAGCTTGTTTGATGGGATCTGCAGTACTAGTTGCTATGGTATTGGAAACAAAAGTAAAGCCTTTAGGTTCTCTTTTACTAGCAGCGGCGATTATTTTAATATTCAACCCATTATTAATTAACGACCTTGGTTTTCAACTTAGTTTTCTGGCTACCTTTGGCTTAATAGTAACAATGCCAGAATTACAAAGTGCTTTAGACTGGCTACCACCAACGGTTGCTACTCTAATAGCTGTTCCCCTGGCTGCTTCAATTTGGGTACTACCTTTACTCTGTTATGAATTTAACGTGGTAGCAACCTACAGCATTGTAGTAAATATACTTTGTACCCCACTAATTATGCTAATTAGCTTGGGAGGAATGCTCGGCGGGGTTATTAGCCTGATCCTTCCAATTGCGGGAAGCTTTATCGCCTGGCTATTGCTTTATCCAACGCTACTACTGATAGGTGCAATCAACTTCTTTACTAACTTACCAGGAAGCTCTTGGGCAATTGGGCAAATTTCCTTGAGTGTTTTATTAATTATTTACAGCTTATTGCTTTCTATCTGGTTAAATCGCCAGTGGCGCAAAAATTGGCGATTAATATTGATGTTTATTTTTACTCTAATTATCTTGCCGATAGGATATCAGCATTTTAACCTCACGCAAATTGCTGTTTTACCAGTTCAACCAGAGCCAGTAATTATTATTCAAGATCGAGGAAAAGTAGTTTTAGTTAATAGAGGAAATTACCATAGCTTTAAATACACAGTCTTACCCTTTTTGGCTCAACAAGGTATTAATCATCTAGACTATTACATCAATTTAGATCGACAATTTTCATCAGATTTTGTCAATATAAGCGATCGCATTCCAATTAAGACCGTTATTAGTCAATTACAAAATACACCTGAGAACAAGCAAAACCTAGACTCCGTAATAAAAACAGATTCTTTTCAAATATATTGTGATCGTCAATTGCCGCTTTTACAACTAGAAACAACCAAAGAAACCTGGTTAATTTTAGGCAAAGCTAAATTGAACTCAACCGAGATTCAACAATACATCGAGCAAAACAATTTAACCAAGAAACCCCTTACCTTAGTAAGTCCCGTTTTACAGTTAGACTGGATGCTACTCAACCCTGACAATATACTTTCATTTTCTCCACAAAAGAAAATCATCCGACAAAACACCAATATCTCAAATTCAAATTTTTATAACCTGAAGGAGAAAGGTGCAGTAATATGGACACCTCAAAATGGATTGAAATCAACTTTTAATAAACTATCTTTTAACAGCATTTTTTAACAATTCACTGTCCATTTTCTGCCAAATCTCAGTAAAATAGCTTTGTAGACCAAATAATAGCTATCTGGAGAGGTGGCAGAGTGGTTGAATGCGGTAGTCTCGAAAACTATTTTAGGGTCAAACCTAACGGGGGTTCGAATCCCCCCCTCTCCGTTTTACATTGTACATTTACAAATATAAGTGTCGTTGTTAACACAGTCTTGTCTCTTTTAATCATTAAATGTCGCACCGTAACGAAATACTGTCGTAACAACTAAGATTGTTTCGACATTCAATGGTTTTGATATTCATAGCTTGAGACTACCTATTAATACAAGCTTATTAATGTAATAGGCGATCGCCTATGGTTCTCAAAAACCAGCCTGTAAGGTGGGAAATATGGGAAATAGTCAATCTATTCTTAATAACAGAGAATATATCATTGCCCACCCTACCTATTTACTGCCCACAAGCTAGCTCGTGACTCGAT